>JASHRR010000551.1 GCA_030037185.1 Xanthobacteraceae bacterium
GTGCACCCGGTTCACCTCGGCATCCTGATGGCAGTGAACATGGAGGTGGGACTGTGCCACCCGCCGGTCGGGCTCAATCTCTATGTCGCGTCCGGCATCACCAAGATGGGAATCACCGAGCTCACGGTAGCGGTACTGCCATGGCTCGGCACCATGCTGGCGTTTCTCGTCATGGTGACCTACATCCCGGAAATATCGCTGTGGCTGCCGCGCCTGTTGGGGATGCTGAATTAGTCAGTTCCGACGGCTGACCTCGCTGCAAGTTAGTTCGGCTTGCCGCTTTGCGGGTCCGGGATGGTGGCGCGGATCACCATCGGCTTGCCGTTGCGCATCACGGTCAGCTCGGCTGTATCGCCCACCCAGAATAGACCGAGACGGCTGCGCAGCTGGGACGTATCACGCACCGGCGTTCCGGTGATACCCGTCACCACGTCGCCAGCCTTGAGGCCGGCGAGGTCCGCGGGGGAGCCCGGATCGACCTTGATGATGATCGGCGCAGCTGGCGTTGCGGCGAACTTGAACTCGCGCACCAAGGCGGGAGTGGGATCCTCGAAGGTGACGCCGAGCTTGCCGCGGCGGACGTCGCCCGTTTCCAGGATGCGATCGATCACGACCCGCGCCATATTGATGGGGATTGCGAAGCCCATGCCTGGATTGGAACTTGCTGTCCCGACGAAGGCGGTGTTGATGCCGATCAGCTCGCCGCGGAGATCGACGAGCGCGCCGCCGGAATTACCCGGATAGATGGCTGCATCGGTCTGGATGAAATTCTCGTACTGCTCGAGCCCGACGTTGGTCCGGTTCAGTCCGCTGACGATTCCGGAAGTCACAGTCTGTCCGATCAGGAATGGATTACCGATGGCCAGCACGAAATCGCCGACCTCGATCTGGTCGGAATTGCCGATCGGAATCGCGGTCAGATTTTCGGCGCGAATCTTGATGACCGCAATGTCGGTATCCGGGTCGTCCCCGACTAGCTTCGCTGCCAGCGCCCGGCCGTCTGCGAGTTGGACGGTAATTTCCTCGGCACGGTCAATGACGTGGTTGTTGGTGATGACGATACCCTGGGCCGCATCAATGATCACGCCTGACCCGCTAGCGCGCGCCTGCTGGTCGGGCGCCACCGGTTTGGCATCCCGCTGCTTGCGTTGCTGGGCGTTACCGTCGCCGGTGCGGCTCTTGATGGAGATGCCGACCACGGCAGGAGTGATTTTCTTGAGAACTGGCGCGAGCGTGGGTATTCCGCTCGCCTGCTGCACTGCCGGAAGCGGTACGCTGGCATTTGCGCCAACAAATCCGCTGGCCGCCAACGCGAGACTTAATCCGGTAGCCAAAGAGATGCCATTCATAGCGCCAACCCTTCGTGGCCAATTGGGCGAACAGCAAAACAGGCAAACAGCAACAAATCCTGAAAAAAGCGAAGACTTAAAGCCGTTGCCTGGCGCACTGATGAGAGATCCTTCGTCCAGCGTTCGCGTGCTAAGCACTGAGGCAACTAAACATGTGTCAATTCCAGCTAGTCAAGGCCGCCCGGCTTGCTCGTCGGGCATCCCGATAAGCGGCGTGTGCGATCATCGATCGAGAGCCGCGAGCCCAGCGATCAGGCCTTGCCCCGGTTACGTTTTTTCTCCTTTCCTCCTGGGGTAGAAATAACTACCCTTCGCGCAATGCACAAGGCTGCGCAGCGTAAATTCAACCACGGACCCATTGCTTAAAAACATATACTATCTACGCCCAGTTTATGCAGCGCTGCCGACTTCTCGGGCCGAAGTGAGCGAGGAACTGATGGCTCAACTTCACTGCACTGCACGCGAAGCAAGGGTGCAGGTGTGTCGAGGATGTTGACCCGATGTCGGTCCTGCTTGCGCACGACGTCGCGATTGATCAATATTCCCGGCACGGGCTTAGCTGGAACACCGGATGCGGGCCGGAACGCCGTAATGGCGAGTGGGTGTTCGCATCGGCCAGTCCAATTCGACCGGCGCAGACCTGTCTGGGGAAACGCAGCGTTAGGAGGGAGGTCCATCCCCGCACCTGAAGGCCACCAAAGGCGGCGGCTTATCGCCCAATTTTCAGGCAGCCGATTGCCAGACCCCTCTGACACGAGGAGATGTTGCGGTTCAAGGCCCGGAGCGCTTCCTCAACTTTAGGGCTCTGGAAGGCAAGACAGTAGACGAGCTCTTCGTGCCAGCGGTCTTTCAACGTGCAAGCGTCGACGGGCGTCGTGCAAGGCATCAGTGCCATGTACTGCACAATCTTCCACCGTACCGACGGGTACGAGTATCAGAAGGTCGGGCTCCTCCCCAGCCCTTCAGGGCGGGGTTTCCGGCCCGAAAATCAAGATGATGGCGTTGGTCGTAGGGCTTGTTTCGATCGCGTTGGTGTGGTTGATCGTGATCTACGGCTCCATCCATTTGAATAAGAACGTGCAGTAGGCGCTCAGCTACTTTCCGGCGCAGAATTGACGTTTGCGTCGTTGTGGTCAATTGCGCCGAAGCAACCGTGGCCGGGTGACAGGCCTGCACCGGTGATGGTGGCGTCGTGGTGGCTTAAGGGCCCGCTTCTCCATCGCGCGCCCGACCTTGTTGTCGGCGATGGCGCCGAGGCCAACCGAGCGCTGCGCGCCGACATCACCCTGGTGGCGGCAGCGGCTGAGGCCCGTGTCGTCACTTTGCGACGCCTCAAGCGCGTCTTGCCAATCGCTCCACAAGAGCTCCGATAAGGGCCAGAAGTGGGGTGCCGGTCAGGGCCGCATCCTTTTGCCTTGCGGCAGACTCGTTGTTGGCGGAATAGAATACGGCATCTGCCGCTGCCAAAAAAAAGCGTGCGTGTTGCGGCAATGCCTGTTGCGTGTCGAGGGCGGGGACCAACAGGTTCGGCCGCCGCCCGCTACCCATCCGTCTTCGCGAAGATCGCTCCTCGGCAATAAAGCCGTCGCCAAAGCCCGCAGTATCTATGTGAGCAAGAACGTAACTGTCAAGGGTTCAACCGGTTCGTGGAAAGGCTATTTCCACGGTGCACTCCTTCCCCGAGCTGATGGTCAGGCGAAAACTGTGCAGCTTGACGATTGCGGCGACCAGACTCAGACCGAGCCCCAACCCGCCATTGCCCCGACTCTTGTCCGACCGATAGAAGCGCTTCGTGACCGCTCTGCTGTCGCTTTCGGAAATACCAGGACCAGTGTCCTTGATCCGGATTGCGGCTTCACCGTCACGATGAATCAGCCCGAGTTCGACGCGGCCGCCCGCGGGTGTGAACCTCACGGCATTATCGACGAGATTGGCGATCGCTTCGAACAACAGGTCACGGTCGCCGCGCACGACCGCATCGTCGGCCGTGTTAACCCGCAGCGTCACATGCTTGTCTTCGGCGATCGGCTCATACAGCTCGCCCACTTCGTACAGCAGGGGCGTGAGCGGAACTTCGCCAAATCCGTCCAGCCGTCGTACATGCTCGATTTCGGCAATGCGCAACAAGGCGGTAATGATGGTCAGTGACTGGTCGAGCCCGGCGATGGCCTGATCGACTACTGTTTTCAATTCCTCCAGCGTTGCGGAGCGTTCGCGACCGCGCTCGAGGCGCACCCTGACACGCGTGAGCGGCGTGCGCAGATCGTGTGCGATGTCATCGCCAACCCCGGCAATCTCGTGGATGAGAGTTTCGATATTCGCCAGCATGCCGTTGACGATAACGGCCAATTTGTCGAATGGATCATTGCCCCCACGGGCCGGCAACCGCTCACGGAGATCGCCGGCGACGATGCGCTGAACCTTCTCGTTGACCTCCGCCACGCGTTTCTGCGC
>JASHRR010000552.1 GCA_030037185.1 Xanthobacteraceae bacterium
ATGAACGCATCCACCTTCCGCTCGATTGTCAGCGCAAGCAGGTCATTGGAAAGCCGCTTTAATGCGAAATATTTCCCAATGGTCGGGATGCCCACCATCGCGTGTTTCATCATGTCAACGGCCAGTTCCACTCCCGCCTCCGCCATGCGCGGGCCCCCTGCGCCGATGAATTTGGCCCCCGGCATTCTTTCACGCAACGCCAAAACCAATTCCGACGCGAGTAAGTCCCCGCTCGGCTCACCGGCAATCAGCATGAAAGTTTTCAAGCCAGTTCCTGCCATAGAAGCGCGCTCATGTCGCTGGCTGTTTATGACGTACGCCAACGAGCCCGAATAGACACTTGGCCCGTCTTTGTCTACTGTCTAGCCAGAGCCCGCTACAGCGGCCGTTGAGGCGTCACTTGGCCTTGAGGGCGGGTTGGTGTATGGGCCGTCCCCCGGTGAATATGGACGACTGACCCGATGACGCCTTGGTGCCTTCGGACCGCAAATGCGTTGTAGCCGCTGTGGGAAGCTCGGTGCGATGGCTGTGCCCAATTTGGATCGAACGGGCCGATACATTGCCGGGCGGTGCCCGGTGATGATGTCGTCGCGCGCACGCCCTGAGCGCCGACCTATCGGCGACGCCGCTCACATACTCCATGCGCCGCGATGACAGCGACTTCGTGGTGTTCCGCTTTTGCCAAGCCGGAAGACGCGGAAGCTTTTGCCGAGCGCTTCAGTGGGAAGCAGTTGGTGACGGGCAGTCGTCGGTGACCCTGAAAACAAGCGGGTGACCCGAGCGCGTTGTTCAGGACGAACGCAAGCTGCAGAACGTCAGCTCATGTAGGAGGACCGGACCGATAGACGGGCAACGATCCAGCCTCCGACTTGGTCGGAAAGTGACCCAAACCGGCCATTTGCTACGGCTCCAATTCGGCACCGAATATTTTCCCTTTGGTCTCCGGACTGACCAGCAACGCGAGGACGACACTTACGGACCCAGCCAATGTGCCGATCAGCATCGGCACCGCAAATCCCATGTGTCGCTCGATCGCGAAGTATGAGGAGACCGGCGATACGAAGCCGCCAATGACCGCGCCAAAGTGATAACAAAAGCCGGTTGCCGTGCCGCGTACCTTGGTTGGGAATCGCTCAGCCAAGTAGCACGGGGCCAAAGCAGGGAGGTTCCCGCCAAATAAGCCGCCTTGGATGACAAAGCCAGCGATTATCCAGCTCAGGTCACTCGTGAGCAGGTATGCCGGTGCCACGAGACACCCGATCACCGCTTGGATGATAATCGACCGGCGTCGGCCATAACGATCGGCAACCCAGCCCCAGATCGGAAATATAGCAGCAAGGTTCGCAAGCAGGACTGGGGTCGCGACGGCTCCAGCAGGAAGCTTGAATTCCGTCTGCAACCAAGTAGCAAACAGCCCGTAAACCGCGTAGTAAGCGACAAGGGTACCGGCCATCCACCAGCAGGCGGTGAACGTGGTGCGGAGAAGCGCAGGCTTGAAGATCATGAGAAGCGGGACACGGAGCACCTGTTTTTGTTCGCGTTGCCGCTTGCGGTTCTCGATCCAAACCTCAGGCTCTTTCACGTAATAGCGGATAAATACACAAAGGATCGCCGGCAGGATGCCGAGCCAAAGCAGGCCCCGCCAGCCGATCGCATCGAAGAGCAATCCGTAGACAACGCTGGCGAGGGCGAATCCGAGGGGAAAAGCACCTTGCAAAAAGTTGCCCATGAGGCCGCGTGAGCGCGCGGGCCAGGACTCCATCGCGAGACTTGCCCCGACTGGCCATTCCGCACCCATGCCGATGCCAAGCGCGGCGCGGACAACAAACAGAAACGCCAAGCTTGGCGAAAAACCAGCAATGAAATTGCAGAGCGAATACCACAGGATGGAAATCATCAGCGGTACTTTGCGGCCGATGCGGTCAGCGAGCCAGCCAGAGGCAACAGCCCCAACGAGGCGCATCCAGAGCGTCACTGCGAGCACCGCCGCGACCGCTGTCACCGAGACGCCGAATTCCTTGGCGATCGGCGCCATGATGAACAGGAAGATGGTAAAGTCGAAGGCGTCGAGCATCCACCCGAGCCACGCGGCAACCCAAGCAAGCCATTGATCTTTGGTGGGCTCCCTCCACCAAGCAACGGATAAACGAGAGGCGTCGGCAGCTACGGTCATGGTTCCCCCCCCCCTTACGATCCAAGCTACAGCAATCAGCTTGAGCCACATGATGCTGTAATCGCCCGGCCCGCCCGGCCGCGCTGGCGAGCAGCGGCCGGCCGCGTATGATGTTGGTAGGCGACTGAGCTGGTCGCGGCTGAGATGGCTGGCAACGCGGGCAGCTGACAGCGCGAGGCAATTATTGTCTTTCTCATTGTTTCCTCCTGAAATCGCTTTCACTGTTAGAAAGCTTCACATTCCGTCTCGATGAATATTTCCACCGGAGCATTGCAAGCGGCGCGTTCCTCTCCGGCTTGCATGGTCAATCCCGGCAAGCATCTCGATGCTCGCAGTGCCGAGAGCGGTTGTGGTGTCCCGGTTGAGCCTTTCCACGATGTCCTTTCAAGGACCATTTTGTCCGCGAGGTTATCAACTCGCCCTCAGCCCAATCGCCCTGACGAGTGCCGCATTGGTCGCGAATTCCCTCGTGATCATGGCATCGAACTCAGCGGGGCTCATAATCATCGGTTCGGCCCCAATCTTTGCGAGCTTTTCCCGAATGCTCTGCGTTTCAACAGCCTTTATCGTTTGCAGATTGAGTTGATCAACAATGGATCGCGGCGTTTTCGACGGAATAAATATCCCAACATAGAAATCGAAATCGGAATCCGCATAGCCGGCTTCAAGGGTAGTTGGAATGTGCGGCAGAAGGGACGAGCGGGTTCTACTCGCAACTGCGAGCGCGACTAGTTGACCGGTTTCGACTAGCTCGATCGTGCTGCTAATCGGCGCAAAGGCGAAGTCGATGCGTCCCGCGATCAAGTCCGGACCGAAAGCACCGCCGCGAACGGGTACATGGACTGCCTTGAATCCGGCACTAAGGCACAGCCGCTCCGCCGCAAGATGGTTCCCCGCCCCGACACCGGCCGAAGCAAAGTTGAGTAGGCCCGGCGTGGTTTTGCCGGCGGAGACGAGATCATCGAGTGTCTTGAATCCCTTCGAGGGAGCGGTCACCAAGACAAGGGGTGCCGTAGCCAACGGGACTACCGGTAGAAAATCTCGCACCGGATCGTAAGGTAAGCTCGAATACAGCGAAGGCACAATGGTGTGCGTACTACTATCAACCAGGATCGTGGCACCGTCGGCAGCAGCCCTCGCAGCTACTGCGCCTGCGATCGTGCCACCGGCGCCGGGACGATTTTCTACCGTGATCGACTGATTCAACCGGCCTGATAGCTCATCAAACACCAATCGCGCTATAATATCTACCCCGGTCCCGGCGGCCAATGCAACGATGGCGCGAATGGGATGGGCGGGCCACGCCTGCCCCCACGAGGGTCTTGGAAACGCGGAAACGGCGGCAGCTCCAAGGAGCTGGATAACTTGGCGACGCGCAATCTTCATTAATTCCCCCATAACGATAACACTTGGCGGCGATCGATCTCTCGCTTGCCCGAGCGCACCAATTCGCGATGCGATGATGCTCATTTCTTGCTATGACTAGGAGTTCTATTTTTCGAAGTCGCTATCGCGATTTGAGATAAGGACGAAAATGACGCGATCGGAGCAGGTTAGCAGCCGCCTCAAATTGCAACAATTGAAAGTCCTGCTTGCTGTCGCTCACACTGGCGGCATGGCAAGAGCAGCCAAGCAACTGGCTATCTCGCAATCGGTCGTGTCAAAGGCCATAGCAGAGTTGGAAGATGTGCTGGGCGTGCGCCTTTTCGATCGGAACTCGCGTGGCGTCGAACCGACGCTTTATTGTCATTGCTTGCTAAGGCGCAGCATCGCGATCTTCGACGAGCTTAAGACTGGTGTGGGCGAGATCGAGTTCCTAGCCGACCCCGGTGTAGGTGAATTGCGCATTGGAACTACCGACCCCCAAACAGGAATCGTCTGTGCCGTAATCCAGCGCCTTTCGCGGCGATATCCACGGCTAGATTTCAAGATCGTCCAAGCGGAAGGGCCAACGCTGATCGAACGCGAGTTACGTGGGCGCCGAATTGACGTGATGGTCGCTCCAACGGCCACGCCCTCGATTGGCGAGGACCTCGCAACGACGTTTCTCTACAATAACCGCCTGCGCGTAGTGGTGGGCACGAAAAGCCAGTGGGCCCGCCGTCGCAAGGTCACGCTCTCCGACCTGATTGATGAGCCTTGGTGTAGCACACCTCTTGAACTGGCGGGCGGCGCGGCGTTCGTGAACGCATTTCGCGCCAGTGGATTGCCGCGACCACGAGTGGTCGTGTCAGGCGGTGTCGAGCACATTCGCCGGTTGCTGCTGGACGGGCGATACGTTGGAGTTT
>JASHRR010000553.1 GCA_030037185.1 Xanthobacteraceae bacterium
GGCACCAGAAGAATTTCCGACTAATCTGGCGTTGCGGATCGAATACCTGCTGAGAGTTGCAGCACACAGCGCGACGCACGACGGCGAGCCTGGCTTGCCGCCTATGAGCCGGTTATGACTGATAACCATCGCGGGCGTAATCGGAGAGATCACCCATGCCCCTTACCGATGCCGAGAAGAAGGCGGAGCGGGCGCGAGCGTAATCTGAAAAACGAAAGTTGCGCGCTCAGTTCATTTTCGACGCCATGAATTTCATCCGAACGCGTTGTTTAGGACGAACGCGGGTGCAAAACGTCAGCTCACGCAGGAGCACCGGACCGATAGACGGGCAAGATGCGACCTCCGATTTGGTCTGAAAGTGACCCGGAACAGAGCTCCGCCCGGTGCTGGATTTCCATGAGCCGGACCCAAAAACTTTTCGACGTTTGCCGGACGCCTCAAGTACGTCAGTAGTTCGGCAGCCGTCGGGGGGGGGGAAAGTCATTATTGGAATAGCGGCTACGTGCAAACCGGTGGTCAATTCAAGCAGTTGGGAGAGGGAGCCAAGGAACTAAGAGTGCTATAACGAATGCCCCGCGGGTCAACATACGGAGGAAGGCATGAGGATGCTACAGACCGGCACCGCAGCACTGTTCAGCCTAGCCGCGCTCCTCGTGGCAGGCGCGAGTGAGGCAGGTGAGATCACGGTGATGTCGACAGTAGCTGTGAGAGAACCCTATCTCGAGCTCGTTCCCGCATTCGAACGGGCAACGGAGAATAAGGTTGCGACGATGTGGGTCGGGGTCAGCGCCCAAAACGAGCGGATCAAAGGTGGTGAGATCGTCGACCTCGTGATCGGCACGGCAAGCGGCATCGATGAGCTCAACAAGCTCGGCCGCCTCGTATCCGGCGTGGCAATGGCAAAGTCCGGGATCGGCGCAGCGGTCCTCTCCGGGGCACCAAGGCCTGACATTTCATCGGGTGAAGCCCTTAAGCGCACTTTGTTGGCGTCGAAATCAATCGCATTGTCGGCCGCTGGGCCAAGCGGTGTCTATCTTTCGGGCCTGTTCCAGAAATGGGGCATTGCCGATGAGCTCAAGCCGAAGATCAAGCAGAGCCCGGGACAAATCGGTGACGTTTTGGCGCGTGGTGGCGCCGAGATCGGCTTCCAGCAGGTGAGCGAGCTTATCGCCGTAAAGGGCATCACCTATCTGGGTCCCCTGCCGGACGACATACAGCTGATCACTGTCTTTTCGGGCGGCGTGCACAGCCAAGCTAAGAACCCGGCAGGCGCGGCCGCGCTCCTGAAGTTCCTCACCTCGCCGGATGCAGTCCGGGCAATCAGGAAGGCTGGCATGGAGCCCGGCTGAGGCTGCACGGGCGCTCTGATGACAGGTTCCTCGCGGCTCATAGTGGAGTACGCAGGGAGCTGGGCGCTTGTCGCAGCGGGTGCGCGCTCGGAGCGGCCTGGGCTTGCTCCGGTCATTCCATCAACGCAGCCGAGAAGACCGTAGCTGGCTGCTGACACCGTATCGTCCAAGCGAAACTCGCCGGGGGAGTGCCGGGCCAAATTCGAAGTCCGGATCTGGCCCTGGCTTGGCCTCGCTTCGCCTCGTCGCCGCTTGCCCGCTTGGCTTCATTCCGTCTTGACGTTCGCGGCCGCGATCACCTTGCCCCCCAACTTCTCAGTTTCGTCGACGAAGACCAAAAACTGCGGGCGATCAGCGTTTCGCAAGGGATCGCTCGCCGATCAACCGCTTAAGTTCACGATCGTCGGCGGGCTCACCACGGCAGTGGGGTCTCATCATCGCAGCGGTAGATGCGCTTCTCCTTGATCAGCCAGCGGCCGTCGAATTTCACGCAGAAGTCGTCATAGAAGCCCATGGCGTTTAGCGTCCTGGTGTTCCTTGAGGCAAGCCCCTGCACCACCTTCCAATAGGAGCGCACCGTAACGCCGTCCGCGGTGCGCTCGAAAATGATGTGCTGCACCCAGTGCTGGCGGCCGCGCCGCCCTGGCTGGGCGAAGGTCTCGCTCGCCCAACGTCGCACCGGGATACGCTCTCCGGTCGCTGGCTGTACGATGCCATCTGGGGTGAATGCTGCGACCACACGCTCGACACTGCCCGAATCGTTAGCCCACACGTAGCTCCGCAGTACATCCTGGATGCGAAAGCGATCGTCTGCGCTGACCTCGGTTGCCATTGCAGGTGTCTGGGCGGCCGCCGGGACCGGGCCCGTCGGCATTGCAGCCACCGCGCCCGCAACTCCAATCCGCTCGAAAAAATTGCGGCGCGAGACGTTACCGCGGGCGCCCTCTTCTTCATTGTCAGTTTCGTTGGGCATCGTTGCCTCCTTGACCGGATTTGCCGACTATTAACATCACTGATTCGAGTTGGCAGCTTCTGAGGTCAGCGGTCAAGAGGTCCACCGGACGCCGCTAGCCGATGCTCAGCACGCAGTCAGAAGGGACGCCCTGACCCATGCAGAGCCAGCGCACCATCTGGTCCGGCTGTTGGGGCGTGCGGCCATGCCGTCCGTAACTCAATACAGCCGCCCATGACCCACAAGAGACATTAGCCGGATCGAAATCCCGCAATGCGAGATAGGCGCTACGCGCCCCGATCTGGGAGATGTTGCCCGGTCGCAACCCCGCCGCCGTAGCCGATGCGCTGGTCGCACTACTGCTGGCACATGTGATCGTACACAACGCCCACGATCCGGCGACGATGGACGCGGCACTCGCACTCGCGGTCGATCAGGACAACGCCGACGTAGAGCCGGGCAAGCGTGGCAACCAGCGCGACACGTTGGCGCAATAGGTGTCGTACTCCGCTCCAAATCTCCTACGCAGCGTCGGCTCCTCATAAGCCAGAACGAAGATGTGGAAGCCGATCCACAGTAGCGCGCCGTAGACCAGAAGCCCTGCGTTTCCGAGGATCAGTCCTTGGCCAAGTACAATCGCCTCTAGGGCAAGATAGATCGGATTGCGGACATAACGATTGGGGCCGGTGATCACCAAATGTTGCGTCGGTGCGACCGGCGCTGGCGTGCCGCCGCCTTGCAGCGCAAATCGTGTGAAGGTTTCGACCAACACCGGAATGCCGAGCAGGATCAGAACCACGCCGAACCATCGGATAAGCTGGAGATCCAAGAACGGCGCTTGCGGACGCCATCGCGAAATCCACCACGGCACGACACCGGCGACCGTCGCGGGGGCAATCAGAAAAAAGACCGCCGACCCCAGAGCTGCCAAGCCTCTGGTCATGATGTTGCTCCGGCTCACAAATCCCAGCGTGGCGAACGAATAGTGCCCAGTTTCATCGGACCGTGGCGCGCCAGCCCCGACATCGAGGCGCCGGCTCACGCACGCCAACAACTATCTTATCGTTGAATCGCGACGGCCCTGCGAAAGCGTCTCGACCAAGCCCACAGTCCAGCACATCGGGCATCCGCGTAGCGCGACGAGGGTGGCAACGCCCGCGCCCAAGGATAGCCAAGGATGCGCGGTCTGGTGGACGATGGCCCAAGCGAGTAGCGCCGCCGCAGCTGCGCCGCGCATCAGGTGTGCGCCCAGGAAGGCTGCTCCCGAACATGCCGACTCCACGAAAGTAATTCATGTGCTCTCTCGTCCGCTATCCTTTGTGCCGAGCAGGTATTCGCGCACCAATGTGCGGGCGCGGCGCAGGCGGCTTTTGGCCGCTTCGCGCGTCACGCCGAGCCGCACGGCGATTTCTCCAATCGTCAGATCTTCGAGATCTCGCAGCAGCAGCACTTCGCGATGGGACGGCGAAAGCGACTCGATCGCATTGACCAAGTCCATGCGTAACTCGTCCGGCGCGACCTTCGCGAGCTCGCGTGACTCTTCCAGACTGGCGAGCTCCTCGACTCCGCGCATCAGCATCAGCGCCGCCAGCATGCAAAGGCGGGCGATGACGGTCACCAGCCAACCGGCGAGTGCGGCTGGACTGCGGATCGTACCCACGCGCCGGTACACGACGATGAGGGTTTCTTGCACCACATCTTCGATGACCGAGGTGCGGTGGCAATGGCGCGGGCGAAGCGTCGAATGTCCGGCTGCAGCGCCACCAATAGCTCTGTCAGCGCGTGCCGGTCACCCGATTGTGCCGCGAGCAAGAGATCGTCTGATACACGCGCCAAAGCGGTCACCCCTTCAGTGGCTCGCGCCCGGCGATGGCGCAGGCAGGGCAATAGCCGAACACGCCGGTGACCAGCGTCACGACACCCGCGCCGCTGAACAGTAGCCCGAGCGGCGAAGCGTGCAGCGCAACCACGCCGCAGATGAGCATCAAGCCTCCGCCGATCAGCCTGGCCGCGCGCTCCCACCCGCCAACGTTCTTCCTATACCACATGGTTCTGTGCTCCGGTTCGTGACGCGCCGCTATGGCGCATTCACCCAGACAAGAGGGCGCAAACCCGGCGCCGGGGTCGCGGCACAAAAAATAACTTGAGGGGGTGGCAGCTTCAGCAGGCTGGCGTGGGCGTCGGGTGCGGGCCTGGGCCGCTGAGGAACGCCGGCATCGGGTCGCCGGGGTGTGGACATACGATCCGGCAAAACTTCCGCCCGCGCCGAAGAGGTGATCGAATAGGACGCTATTTGCTGCATTGCATTAGTCGCTAATTGGCCCGACGCTGACGACTTCGTGCCGTGCAATAAGTCGTCAGCTTATCTGGGGTACTCCGGACGTGCTGCCAACGTAGTCGGAAGGGCAGCCCTTGACCCAGAGCTGACCTTTGCGATCTGGTTGCGCCCCTTGCGAGTTCGTCAGATTCCTTTGGAGGATGTTTCCGCCAAAGCCGTGACTTCATCGACCAGCCGGCGGATGGCGGTCAGATCGGCTGCCGGCGTCAAAGCCTCAGCAAACATGGCATACATGTCCGGCGCTTCGGCCTTGAGCCACAGGAGGCTTTCCTTTGGGCCACAATACCAGCGGTCCTGCAGGTGGAAGTAATCCTCCAGGATGTGCGTCAGCAGCCACGCCCGGCGGTAGTTCGCTTCGATGTCGTCAGGTCC
Source organism: Xanthobacteraceae bacterium (assembly GCA_030037185.1). The sequence goes on from JASHRR010000553.1 coordinate 5,012, forward strand.
CCGACCGCCGATGCGTTCGGCCATTTTGTGTAGCCAAGTGACCAAACTCTGACGTTCGTGGTCGGCAAGCCGTTGTGGACCGGCTTGGTAGATCGTCTCGACAAGGGCAAGAATTCGCTCGGCCGCGCCGTCCCGTTCCCGCAGGACCCTCCCGCCCCGAAGATGCAGCCATTCTTCGCCGACGGTTTCGAACCGTGATGCTGCATAGATGAAAACGTCGAGAAAGCGCCCGTTCCACACGCGGGTGTCACGGTCCGGTTCACCGTTGTCCCTGATGCCAAGCAGATCGATGTCGCTAGTCGGATGGTGGTCGCCGCGAGCAAGCGAACCGTATAGAATCCAGGTATGGCACCATGGGGGTCCAAATTTGCTAGCAGAGCGGACCAATCAACGGAATCAGCCAAAGGCGGAACCCCTCCGAATCGGGCGCTAAGCGGTATCATTTTAGATTGTAGGCGATTGAAGTAGTCTTCGGCAATTTCCCGTGTTGGCGCTTAGGCGCTGTGGACATCAGATCCCGTCGGCAGGGCGGCTGTCGAAAGAACTACGGACCAAAAAATGGCTTTAGGAGATGCCGCGGCCGTCAATGGGAACCGTGATCGCTGGATGGCCTCAAATCCCGGCCAGGAAGCCGTTAGCGACCTCGCCCGCGCATTTCCGCCCGAAGGCTACTTACCCACCGCGACGGGCTCGGCGCGCTATACGGCCCTCTTACACAGACGAGGCCGAGGTCGGCGAGGGCGTTCGCCCGACCGTGAGCTT
>JASHRR010000554.1 GCA_030037185.1 Xanthobacteraceae bacterium
CAGGGGCTCGATCCCGAATTCATCAAGAAACTCGAAAAGCAATTCGGCTTCGACAAGCCGGCCTACGAGCGCTTCTTCCTGATGTTGTGGAATTACGCGCGCTTCGATTTTGGCCAGAGCTATTTCCGTGACATCAGCGTGATCGACCTGATCAAGGAAAAACTGCCCGTCTCTATCTCGCTCGGGTTTTGGATGACGCTCGCCACCTACCTGATTTCTATTCCCCTGGGCATCAAGAAGGCGGTCGCCGACGGCTCGCCTTTCGATGTCTGGAGTTCGGGCGTCGTCGTCATCGGCAATGCTATACCGGGCTTCCTGTTTGCCATTCTGCTCATCGTGCTGTTTGCCGGAGGGTCGTTTCTCGACTGGTTTCCGTTGCGAGGTCTGCATTCCGACGACGCGGCGACGATGTCGTGGGGCCGATATATTCTCGACTATTTCTGGCACCTCGCCTTGCCGCTGGTCGCGCTGGGGGTCGGTGCCTTCGCGACGTTGACGATCTTCACCAAGAACTGCTTCCTCGACGAGATTCGCAAGCAGTATGTGCTCACGGCGCGCGCCAAGGGCTGCAACGACCGCCAGGTGCTGTATGGGCATGTGTTCCGCAACGCCATGCTGCTGATCATTGCGGGATTTCCGGGCGCCTTCGTGCGCGCATTCTTCACCGGGGCGCTGCTGATCGAAACCATCTTCTCGCTCGACGGCCTCGGCCTGCTCAGCTTCGAGAGCGTGCTCAACCGCGACTATCCGGTGGTGTTTGCAAACCTCTATATCTTTGCCCTGGTCGGATTGATCATAAATCTGATCTCCGATCTCACCTATACCTGGGTCGATCCGCGCATCGACTTCGAAACCCGGGAGGTCTGAGATGGACGCGCGGATAGAGCCTGCCTTGCGAGAAGCAGTTGACCGGCCCTCCCCGCTTGAGGGGGAGGGCAGGGGCCCGGCTCGACGCTTTGCTTTGAGCCCGATCAATCTGCGCCGGTGGCAAAACTTCAAAGCAAACCGGCGTGGCTACTGGTCGCTATGGATATTCCTCGCGCTGTTCATCGTCTCGCTGTTTGCCGAATTCATCGCCAACGACAAGCCGTATTACATCAGCTTCGAGGGCAGATCCTACTTCCCGGCGCTGGTGGACTATCCGGAAACCGCATTCGGCGGCGACTTCGAGACGACCGCCGACTACCGCGATCCGTACCTGCAGAAGCTGATCGCCGATAAGGGCGGCTACATGCTATGGCCGCCGATCCGCTTCTCCTACAACACGCCTAACCTCGATCTGCCGACCTCGGCTCCCTCAAAGCCGACCTGGCTTCTGACCGAAGCGGAATGCAAGCCGGTGGTGGAGAAGAAGCAGCTCACCGGGTGCCGCGACCTCGAATACAACTGGCTTGGCACCGACGACGTTGGTCGCGATGTCGTCGCCCGCATGATCTACGGCTTCCGCGTCTCGGTCTTGTTCGGCCTGCTGCTGACGGTGATATCGTCGATCGTCGGCGTGGCGGCTGGTGCCGTGCAGGGCTATTTCGGCGGCTGGACCGACCTGCTGTTCCAGCGCTTCATCGAGATCTGGACCTCAATACCGGAACTCTACCTGCTGCTCATCATCTCCTCGATCCTGGTGCCCGGATTCTTCATCCTGCTCGGCATCCTGCTGTTGTTTTCCTGGGTGTCGCTCGTGCCCCTGGTCCGCGCGGAATTCCTTCGTGGCCGCAACTTTGAATACATCCAGGCCGCGCGCGCTCTCGGCGTCTCCAACACGGTGATCATGTTCCGCCATCTCCTGCCCAACGCCATGGTGGCCACGATGACGATGCTTCCGTTCATCATGTCGGGGGCCGTGATGGAGCTGACGGCGCTCGACTTCCTTGGCTTCGGCCTGCCGCCCGGCTCGCCGTCGCTGGGCGAGATGCTCTCGCAGGGCAAAGCCAATCTGCAGGCGCCGTGGCTCGGCCTGACCGGCTTCTTCACGGTGGCGATCATGCTGTCATTGTTGATCTTCATCGGCGAGGCGGTGCGCGACGCCTTCGACCCGCGCAAGATGTTCAGATAGCAAATGCGGATTGATGTGACTTGCAACATCATATGCCGTCCGTAAATATCACCGATGCAAAAGGTAGCTGATATCTTCGCCGCTTGGCCATGTGAGGCCGAATTGGGACGGGGCATCGGGGTCCCTTATCCAACGCTTTGCGCGTGCCAACAGCGAAGATCAATCCCTGCAGCTGACGGGTGGCAAATCATCACGGCCGCCGCGCCGGGTGGATATCCAGAAATCACCGCAGAGCTGCTGGCGCGAGTTCACGCGCGCAACCTGAGCGACACCCGCGGTTTTGCCCGGGAAGGGCAGCCAACCTGCCGGAAGCTCCGGAAACACCGGCAGACAGCCCAAACGGGGCCGCAGGCCATTTCTCCCGCTGGGAGCGCTTGCGTCGGGCAGAGGAAATCGCCGCACATATCGGTGCGCTGCCGGAACCAGGGGCCCGGCGATGACCGACGGCGGGCCCGGCGTTTATCTCGACACCAACGTCCTTGTGGGCGTGTTCGAGGTTCACATCGCCGCGGCGCTGTCCCTTGAGGGCAGCCACGCTGGCGGTCAACCCGTTCACTCTCGACGACATACTCGGAAGCAAGCCATCGTGACGTCCCCCCTCCTCTCCGTCAATGACCTCTCGGTCGCCTTCGGCCGCGGCGAACGCAAAGTGCTGGCCGTCGATCGCATCTCCTTCGACATCCGCAAGGGCGAAACGGTGGCCCTGGTCGGGGAATCCGGCTCGGGAAAATCCGTCACCGCGCTCTCGATCATGCGGCTCCTGCCCTATCCGCCGGCGTGGCATCCCTCCGGGTCGGTCCTGTTCAAGGGGCAGGATCTGATGCGCCTGCGGGAAAACGACATGCGGCGGGTGCGCGGCGATGACATTACCATCGTGTTCCAGGAACCGATGACGTCGCTTAATCCGCTTCACACCATCGAGAAGCAGATCGGCGAAATCCTGCTGTTGCATAGCGGCCTCACCGGCGCCAAAGCGCGCACGCGGACGATCGAGCTTCTCACCCAGGTCGGCATTCCGGACCCGCAAGGCCGCTTGCATAGCTTTCCGCACCAGCTCTCGGGCGGCCAGCGGCAACGCGTGATGATCGCCATGGCGCTCGCCAACGAGCCCGACCTGCTCATTGCGGACGAGCCGACGACCGCGCTCGACGTTACCGTGCAGGCTCAGATTCTCGAGCTCCTCAAGGAGCTGCAGTCCCGCCTCGGGATGGCGATCCTTTTCATTACCCACGATCTCGGCGTCGTCCGCAAGGTGGCAGACCGCGTCTGCGTGATGACGGAGGGCAAGATTGTCGAGCAGGGCGCCGTCGAGGCAGTGTTTTCGTCGCCGCAACATCCCTACACCCGTAAGTTGATTGCGGCGGAGCCCAAGGGCAAACCGGCGCCTCTCAACCCGCAGGGCGATGTCATGATCCACACCGACGATCTCAAGGTGTGGTTTCCGGTCAAACGCGGGGTGCTGCGTAAAGTGGTGGGCCACATCAAGGCGGTCGACGGTGTAACGATCGAGGTGAGGCGCGGCGAAACGTTGGGCATCGTTGGCGAGTCCGGCTCCGGTAAGACCACGCTCGGGCTTGCACTCCTGCGCCTCATCTCCTCAGACGGCCCGATCGTGTTCATGGGCAACAAGCTTCAAGGCCTGAAATTCCAAGACATGCGGCCGTTCCGTCGCGACATGCAGATCGTGTTTCAGGATCCTTACGGCTCGCTCAGCCCGCGCATGTCGGTCGCCGACATTATCGAGGAGGGGCTGCCGATTCATCAGCCGCAACTGAGCCGGGCGGAGCGCGAGGAGCGGGCGGTGCGCGCGCTCAAGGAGGTCGGGCTCGATCCGAAGACGCGCTTTCGCTATCCGCACGAGTTCTCCGGCGGCCAGCGCCAGCGAATCGCCGTCGCCCGCGCCATCGTGCTGGAGCCGACGTTCGTCGTGCTCGATGAGCCTACCAGCGCGCTCGACATGGTGATCCAGGCGCAGATCGTCGACCTTCTTCGCGATCTGCAACAGCGCAAGAATCTCACCTACATTTTCATTTCCCACGATCTCAAGGTGGTGGCCGCGCTTGCCAGCAAGCTGATCGTGATGCGCAACGGCAGGATCGTCGAGGAAGGTCCTTCGGCTGAGATTTTTGCGCGTCCGCGGTCGCCTTATACCAAGGAGCTGTTTTCTGCCGCCTTCAATCTCGAAGCTGCATCCGACAATGCGGTCGGGCAGTGAGCCGGGCAAAGCGTT
>JASHRR010000062.1 GCA_030037185.1 Xanthobacteraceae bacterium
GTTCGCGGCAGCTTCAATGCCGTGACGATCGATGGCGATACCTCGACTTCGGACACGCTGCTCGCCTTCGCAACCGGGGCGGCAGCCGGCCGCGGGGCGCCACCGGTTTCCCGCGCGGGCGACCCGCGGCTCAAAGGATTCGCCACGGCGCTCGACGCCGTTTTGAACTCGCTGGCCGAGCAGGTGGCGCGCGACGGCGAGGGCGCCCGCAAGCTTGTCGAGGTGATCGTCGAGGGCGCCGCCTCGGCCAAATCGGCCCGCCGCATCGCCATGTCGATCGCCAATTCGCCCTTGGTAAAAACCGCAATCGCCGGTGAGGACGCCAACTGGGGGCGGGTGGTCATGGCGGTGGGCAAGGCCGGGGAACCGGCGGATCGCGACCGCCTGTCGATCTGGTTCAACGGCGTGCGGGTCGCCCACAAGGGAATGCGCGATCGCAACTATGACGAGGCCGCGGTCTCCCAAGAGATGAAGAAGCCGGTGATCGAGCTCAAGGTCGCGCTCGGCATCGGCGATGGCCGCGACCGCGTCCTCACCTGCGATCTCACCAAGGACTATGTGGCGATTAACGGCGATTACCGGTCGTGACCGTCGAGCGCCGACCAATGGGATCACGCATAGAGCCGTAAACACGCGCGCGCTCGCGCGCGTCTTAACGGGACCGCCATGGACACCGCCAACGCCATCCTCCGAGAGGACTGCTCAGCGAAATTGGCGGTTGCCGATTTCGCTGGGCGGCCTCCTCAGTCTCACAATGCGGGCCCGTATGTCTTCACACGCCAGCAGGGTGGGCGATTATCGCTGCAGTGGGACAGCAAAGCGTGCCCACCTGCGCCCGGAAGGACCGGCGGAGGTGGGCATGGCCCACCAGAGTCCGACTTGGGCCCCTACGCTTCCTGTCAAGGGCTAGCGGCGTGAAGCTCGTTCTTGTCGCCGCATGCGCGCTGATCGATGCCGACGGACGCGTCCTCTTGGCGCAACGTCCCCCCGGACGTGCGATGGCCGGATTATGGGAGTTCCCCGGCGGCAAGGTGGAAGCTGGGGAACGGCCGGAAGAGACCGTTATCCGCGAACTCAAAGAGGAATTGGCAATTTCTGTCACGCAAGCCTGTCTCGCGCCGCTCACTTTCGCGAGCCACGGCTACCCCGACTTTCATCTTCTCATGCCGCTTTATGTGTGCCGGCGCTGGGAGGGCGCCGTGACCCCGAAGGAAGGACAACAACTCGCCTGGGTCAGGCCAAACCGCCTGCGCGAGTACGATATGCCGCCTGCCGACGTGCCGCTGATATCTCATCTGGCAGCGCTGTTGTGACCGCGCGCTTCAGCGTTGCGGTTTTTCCCCGGCGGCGATTTCGGTCGTGCCGAGCGCATCCGCCAGCCGTTTGTTGGCGGAGCCCGGCCGCAACGGCTTCTGCTGGCTCTCGTGGGGCGACCAGCCCGACAGCCAGATGATGTCGAAACTCGCCCGTACCTTGCCGTCCGGGTCGGCAAAGCGTTCCGCATAGATCTCCATCGCTCGCGCCAACGTCGCGCGGCGCAACGGCACGCGGCGGCGTTCCACCAGCGGATTTGCGGCCCCCATATGCCGCAGGTCGCCCAATAGCCCGAGCGGCGTCCGATAACGCACCGTGATGCGATCGACATCGGTGACCGGCAATGCAAAACCGGCACGCTGCAACAGCGCGCCCAGGTCGCGCAGGTCCGGAAACGGCGCCACCCGGGGCGACGCCCCGCCCTCAAGCTCGCTCTCGGCTGCCGCAAAGCTCGAGCGCAGCTCGACGAGCGTGTTGCCGCCGAGAAGCGCCGCCAAAAACAGCCCATCCGGCTTCAAAGCGCGGCGGATCTGCACCAGGACACCCGGAAGGTCGTTGACAGCCTGCAAGCAAAGGCCGGAGACGAGGAGATCGAGCGTCTGATCCGCGAATGGCAGGGCCTCCTCGTCGGCGACGACGCGCAATGTGGCGGCTGCGGTGCAGTCGCGGGAAATGACCGGATCGACCGCGATCATCGCGCCGATCGAGCCGTCGCGTAAAAGCGCTGTCCGTACCGCGGCGGTGGGCGTGCCGAGATCAGCTGCAAGCCCGAATCGGCGCAGCACCAAGCTCAATCTATGGGCAAATTCGTCCGCAACCTGATCCAGCAGGAGGGTCTGTGGACCATGCCGCAATCCCCGCTGCCGTCGCGCGCGCAACAGCCATCGATCAAATATCAGCGGCGCTGTCATCCGAGCTCTCCGGCCGGGGACCCCATCCGCATCGCTACGCGCCGGCGGTCCCCGCCTTGAGACGAAACGCGTGGATCGATGAATGGAGGCATATCACGGACCTCAGCGTGCGGCGCCTGTCCTTGATCTGTGATCGCCGCCCACGTTCTGCCCGACACCCGCTTTGGTGGCAGAGGGAACGGTCAATCGCAACACACCTGAAACCACATCTATGCGACGGGGCTCAAAATTGGCAGTGCTGCCGTGCGCCGGCGCGCGCAAGGGGTTGCCAGGGTTGTGGCGACGGCGCAGGTTCCCATATAATAGGGGGCGCCGTGCGTGAGGCTCACCGGAATGCCCCCTATCGTAATTTACACGACTCCCTATTGTTCTTATTGCGTTTCAGCCAAGGCCTTGCTTCGGCGCAAGGGCGTCGAATTCACCGAGATCAGCGTTGCCGGTGCACCCGACCGTCGCGCCGAGATGGCCGAGCGCGCCAACGGCCTGACCACCGTGCCGCAGATCTTTATCGGATCCGATCATGTGGGCGGCTGTGACGAGCTTCATGCTCTTGAGGGAGCCGGCAAGCTCGATTTGCTGCTTGCCCGCTGACAACGAGGGCTCTCATGCTCACCCCGGCTGCGACCTTCCGGGTCGCTCTTATCCAGATGCGCTCTGCCCGCTCCCCTGCCGCCAATCTTGACGCCGCGGCGAAACTGATCGGCGAGGCGAAAGCGGGCGGCGCCGATTATGTGCAGACGCCGGAAATGACCAACATCCTTGAGGCGCGGCGCGATGCCCTCCTCACGGCGATCAGGCCGGAACACGAGGACCCCTCGCTCGCGGCGTTCCGTGAGCTGGCGCGGCATCACCGGCTTTGGCTCCACCTCGGCTCGCTTGCCCTGAAGATCTCGCCCGATCGTGCCGTCAACCGCGGCTTTCTGATCGACCCGCAGGGCGAGATTGCGGCGCGTTATGACAAGATCCACATGTTCGACGTCGATCTTGCCAATGGCGAGAGCTACCGCGAGTCACGCAGTTACGCACCCGGCGAGCACGCCATAACGGCCGATCTGCCGTGGGGCCGGCTTGGTCTTACGATCTGCTACGACCTGCGCTTTCCTGGACTTTACCGCGCGCTTGCCGAGGCAGGCAGCATGTTTCTGGCGATCCCGTCGTCGTTCACCAAGCAGACCGGCGAAGCCCACTGGCATGTGCTCAACCGCGCGCGTGCGATCGAAAACGGCTGCTTCGTGTTCGCGGCCGCGCAAGGCGGCAGTCACGAAAACGGCCGCGACACTTTTGGGCACTCGCTCATCATCGATCCGTGGGGCCGCGTGCTCGCTGAGGGCGAGGTTGCCCCTGCCGTCGTGATCGCCGAAATCGACCCGGGCGCAGTCGCCACCGCTCGGGCTCGCGTTCCCTCGCTCCAGCACGGCCGGCGCTTCGAGCTTATAGACCCGACGCAACAGCGCCCGCACCTTCATGTCGTATGAGTGATTTGAAATGATCCGCTACACGCTCGTCTGCGAAAAGCGACACGAGTTCGAAAGCTGGTTCGTCAATTCCGGCGCCTACGATAAGCAAGCAAGGCGCGGCCTTGTCGCTTGTCCGGTGTGCGGCAGCACAAAGGTCGAAAAGGCGCTGATGGCGCCGCGGCTCGCCCGGGTTGATGCGCCCGCGCCGGGCGCGACGGTACCACAGCCATCGTCCACAGAAACCGCGCCTGCTGCCGCAAAGCCGCCGACCCCGGTGGCCATGATCTCGCCGCAGGAACAGGAGTTTCGCCGCAAGCTGCGGGAGCTGCGCGACCATCTTGTCAAGAATGCCGAGAACGTCGGGCCGCGGTTTCCGGAGGAAGCGCGCAAGATGCATTACGGCGAGGCCAAGCACCGTTCGATCTACGGCGTCGCCTCGCCCAAGGACGCGCAGGCCCTGCACGAGGAAGGCATCGAGTTCTCGCCGCTGCCGGTGCTGCCGGACGAGCACAATTAGCGCTCAATAGGCCCAGATCAACAGCACGACGCCGGCCACGATCATCGTTACGCCTGCGCCTTCGCGGGCGGACGCCGGTTGCCGGAACACGAAGCGTGAAATCGCCTGGGCGAACAAGACTTCGACCAGCGCCAGGGTTCGCACATTGGCGGCGGTCGCCAGCGCAAAAGCCAGGAACCAGAACTGCGAGGCCACGGCGCCCATCAAGCCGGCGAATATCGACGGCCGCCAGGCCGTCAGGATGGCCGCGAGCACGGCCCGCTCGCGCAGCGCCAGATAGACACTCAGCAGGATCGACTGCACGACGAGACCCGCCACCATCGTAAAGGTCGCCGCCATGGCGTAGCTGGGCTGATGCAGGCCGACAATGGCGCCGCGAAATCCGATCGCCGACAGGGCGAAGGCCGTGCCGGCTGCAAGGCCAAGGAGGGTCGCGCGCCAGCTGCTGCCCGCGGCGCCAAGGAGGGCACCGGGCTTGATCGATATGATGATGACGCCGGCCGTCGCAATCGCAATGGCGGCCGCCATCATCGGCGTGACGGCATCGCCGAGAAAAAACAGGCCGAACAGGGCGACCTGCACAGGT
>JASHRR010000555.1 GCA_030037185.1 Xanthobacteraceae bacterium
TGACGAGATCGCGGAAACGTCGAAATTCCTCCTTGATGCCCGCTACTTCCTGGTCAAGAACTTCATCAACGACACCAACTTCTTCGACTGGGACAAGGGGACCTACAATTCCTACTTCAACAAGATTCCGCACGCAGTCGAGATCGCGGTGCCTAAGCTCAGCGAGTTGGCTTGCGAGAAGGTCGAGGTTTCGGCGGTGCCGTTCGCCACCTTCATCGCCGACAAGACGGCCCATGGCCAGCCAGCCGGCTACTCTTTTGTGCTCAGAGGCTATGTCCGCCATTGGCTCACTGGCGTATTCGCCGAGTACGACCGCGTTCGGCTTACGGAAATCCTGGATTCGCAGGATGCTAAGCTGCGCTCATCCGCCAAGGTCGCGGAGTTGTCGCCTCAGCGCGCCAGTCCTTAAGGAGCGGATCGCAACCCCTCCCTGCCCTCGCGCGCTGGCGGGGGCAAGGTAGGGGCGGCGGGAGTGAGGTTGCGCATGAACGTCTTCGCTGTCGATCGCGACGATGCGCCCGCCCCTCCCGCGCCTGAACCGCGCCGGAGCGCGGCCGCGCCCATCTATGTGGTGTGCTCTCCAAACCGGCAGGTGGGCAAGACCATGGTGGCGCGGCTTCTCGCCGAGCACTATGCGGCGGACGCGCGCCCATTCGCGGCTTTCGACGTTTCCGATGAGCCTCCGGGACTGGCAGACTTCCTCACCGACCATGTCACCATTCCGAACATCCGCGATATCCGCGGTCAGGTGCGGTTTTTCGACGGTCTCATCGAGTCCGGCAATGTCGCGAAAATCATCGACTTGAGCCGCCGCGAATTCGCGAATTTCTTCACCATCGCCGATAAGATCGGATTGTTTGAAGAGGCGCGGCGCCGCGCCATCGAGCTGCTGATCCTATTCCTGATCGATCCGACCCCGGTCGCCGCGAAAGCCTATGGCCTGCTGCGCCGCATTTTCACTGGAACCTCGTTGCTGCCGGTACGCAATCTTACGGTAGCCAAAGGTCTGCGCTACGGTGCCGCCTTCCCTCACGCGAGCAGGCTCGCGGTGTCACTCGAAATTGCGGTGCTCGGACCTGCCGCAAGAGCGGTCGTCGACCGCGAGAAGTTCTCTTTCTCAAACCTCAGCAAGCAGGGGTGGCCTTATTCCGAGATGTCGGCCCGCACCCGCGCCGAGCTCGAGGCCTGGTTCCGGCGGGCCCGAGTCCAGTTTCGCGAAATCGAGCTGTCGCTGATCCGCAAGCAAATCTTGACGACGCTGCATGCAAACCCGCTCGCCTGACTTAGTTTGAGCGGCCGTCTGCTAACCGCGCAAACACCCCGCCGCTGCGCTCAATCCGCGCCGCGGCACTGCGCCGGCCGCAAGCGCCTAGCGAGGCCCCGCATCAATGCCCGCCGCCTTGATCACTTTGCCATTGGCGGCAATCTCGCCGGCCACGAATTTGTCCATCTCGGCGGGCGCGAGCGGCATCGGATCGACTGCGAGCTGCCTGAGCTTCTCGCGCATTGCCGGCGTCGCCAGCACCTTGGCGCCGGCGGCGTGAAACCTGTCGATGATGGCACGCGGCGTTTTCGCCGGCATCAGAACGCCGTACCAGACCGCGAGGTCTGAATTCGCGTAGCCGGCTTCGAGCGTGGTCGGCACATTCGGCAGAGCCGACGACCGCGCCGGCGTGCTCACCGCGAGCGCCACCACCCGGCCCTCCATGATGAAAGCCAGCGCCGTCGAGATCGGACAGAAATAGAAATCGCTCCGCCCGCTGATCACATCGGCAAGCGCCTCAGCGCCGCCCTTGTAGGGAATATGCACCGCTTCGAACCCAGCGCTCAGTCGGAACTTCTCTGCATTGAGATGCGTGCCGGTACCGACGCCCGCCGACGAATAGTTGATCGATCCAGGCTTGGCCTTGGCGGCGCGAACAAGGTCCTGCACGGTCTTCCAGCCTCTTGCAGGCGGCACGATCAGCACGGTGGCGCTCTGGCCGATCATCAGGGCGCCGGCCAGGTCCCTGGCGGTATCGTACGGCATATTGGGTACGATCCAAGGGGCGATGGTAAGGGCGGTGCCGCCGGCGAGGATGGTGTAGCCGTCAGGGTCTGCGCGTACGACAGCATTGCCGGCGATGGTGCCGCCCGCGCCGCCACGGTTCTCGATCACGATCGGCTGGCCCAGTTCGACCGCCAGTGGCTCGAACACGGTCCGCGGCACCAGATCGGTGGCGCTGCCGGCCGCGAAAGGAATGAAGGCGCGCAACGGTTTGGTGGGCCACGATTGGGCCGCAGCGATTGACGTCGAGGCAATCGACGTCGCCAGAATCACCACCGCAATCCAAATTCTCAATGTCGTCACCTCACAAGCAGCACGCTCAAGCCGCCGCCACCGCCTGCGCGGCGGGCTCGAGCACAAAGTCGTACCTGACGGTGTAGAACCGGGTGTCGATGTTCTCGCCATTGGGCGCCGTTCCGGGCGGATTGTCGACAAAATCCGCGATCAGGGGCGTTTTCACGCCGTACACCACGTCGGTTTCGAGGTACGGGCAAGCCCGGTTGAACACGTGCGTAACGACGCGGCGATAGCCGGGCGCCTCGATGCAGAAGTGGATGTGGGCGGGCCGCATTTCCGAGATATCGGTCCGCTTGACGAGACCGCCGACCGGCCCGTCCATCGGAATCGAGTAACCGATCGGCGCAACCGTACGGATCGTGTAGGAGCCATCGGGCTTGGTATGGAACACGCCGCGCATCCACGGTCCGGTCACGTCGCGCTGTGCCTCGTAGAGGCCCTCGCCGTCCGTTTGCCACAGGTCAAGCCTGGCAGCGGCGACCGGCCTGCCGTCGAGGCTCTTGACCGTGCCGGTGACGAAGCAGGGGACGCCCGGACATCCGGATGCCATGTCGGCGCCGTCGGCGAAAACCGGCGCGTTCGGCACATGGAACGGGCCTTCGACCGTCGCAGGCGTTGCGCCGCTCTGCAGCCGGTGATTGATGGCATCGACCAGCATACTTACGCCCATGACGTCAGAGAACAGAATGAACTCCTGGCGTTTTTCGGTGCACCTGTGGCCGATCCGGGTGAGGAAGTCGATCGCGGCCGCCCACTCGGCCTCGGTCGGCTCGATATCGCGCACAAACGCGTGCAGGTGTTTGATTAGCGATTGCATCACCTCCCGCAGGCGGGGGTCGGGCACCGCCTGCCAGCGTTCGAGAGCCACGTCCGTGAGATTGTGTTCGGTGACGTAGGGCACTGGGGTCCACTCCTTGGAACTTTCAGCAGAGTTCCTGCCGCACCATCCGGGCGCCGTTCACCATGGCCTTCATCTTGCCATAAGCGACCGCGCGCGGCAGGTATTTCATGCCGCAGTCCGGCGCAATGACCAGCCGCTCCGGCGTCACGTGCGCCAGCGCCGCTCGGATGCGAGCCGCCACCACCTCCGGGGTCTCGATCGCCGAATCGGCGAGATCGATCACGCCGAGGATGATGGTCTTGCCGGGCAGGCTTCTCAAAACCTCAACATCGAGCCTGGGTTGCGCCGCCTCAATCGAGATCTGTTGAGCCTTCGAATTTTCAAGCTCTGCCAGAAACGAATAGCCGCTCGGCTTCTCGTGCACCACCGCTGCGTAGCCGAAGCACAGATGCACCGCGACGGTGCCGGAAACGGCATCGAGGGCGCGATTGAGCGCGTCAAGACCGAAGGCGCGGGCCTTGTCGGGATATTGCTGCATCCAGGGCTCGTCGAGCTGCACCACGTCGGCGCCCGCCGCGAACAGGTCCTTGATCTCGGCATTGACGGCATCGGCGAAGTCCATCGCCATGGCTTCCTCGTCGCCGTAGTAGTCGTCCTGCGCCTGACGGCTCATGGTGAAAGGTCCCGGAATGGTGGCCTTGATCCGGCGGTCCGTGTTGGCGCGCAGCCATTGGACATCGCGCACCTCGACCGGCCGTCGCCGCTTGATCGGGCCGGTAATGCGCGGCACAGGAATAGGGCGGCCCGTACGGCTCATGGCGACGCCGGGGTTGTCGAGATCGATGCCGTCGAGGGCGGTCGCGAAATGGTTGGAATAGCTCTCGCGGCGCTGCTCGCCGTCGGTGACGATATCGATGCCGGCCCGCTCCTGATCACGAATGGCGAGCAAGGTGGCGTCGTCCTGGGCGACTTCGAGGTTGTCGGGGGCGACAAGCCAGAGATCGCGCACCCGCACGCGCGGCACCTGTTGCGACAGCCGCGCCCGGTCGATGAGCCACTCGGGCTGAGGGTAGGAGCCCACCAGACAGGTCGGTAACAGCGTCGCCAACATACTGTATTTGCTCGAAAAAGTCAGACCAGTCGGGTTTTGTATTGGCGTTTTATCGTGACGTCAACGCGATGTTGCGCTGTTTCGCGCCGGCACCCGCTCCGGGGACCTGAATGCCGGAAGAACTTAAGACCCACATCGCTGGTATCGAGGCCGCCCTTGCAGTGCCTTTTGCCCGGGGTCTTGTTTCTGCAATGATCGCCAGAACTGTCAGCAGCGCCGCGCTGGTGCAGTTGCCCGTTGATCGTGTCATCTACGCGAAACAACTGGTGCAGCTAACAGTCCGCAACGGAACAAGTCTCGCCCTGACAGCGACGGGCTCCGGGCGTGGGCCGCAAGACCGCGGCTGACCGATGCGCTGAGCGGATTATCAAATCACGGTGAAGTGGTCGCACCTGTCGGCTGGCAAAGCCTTTGTTGAGGGGGACGTGCGCCGGCTGTCCCGTCCTGTTTCACTGAATTTAAAATGACGCAGCAGGAGCATTTACCTGATCGCCGCGGCCATCGCCCCTGCAGTCCGCCGTAGGGCTTCGCGAAAGTCGCCGTTACGTTCTGAAGTAAACCGTGCGGTTGGTACCGCTAAATTGATCGCTCCATAGAAGCTCTGTTCATCGCGCACCGCGGTCGCGATAGCGGTAATGCCCAGCGTAAATTCTTCTCGTGAATAGGCAAATCCAGTCCCTTTTATTTGTTGAACCTCCTTCTTTAGGCGGCTCTTGGATCGAATCGTGTGCGGTGTCAGAGCCGTGAACGTGACACGGGCGAGATAAGTATTCAGCTCTTGAGAACTTAATTCGGCGAGCACAAGCTTGCCGGCCGAAACAGCGTAAAGCGGCGCCCGCATGCCGACCCTCATCGTGTAGGACAGGGCCTGCGTGCTGATCGCTGATGCAATTACCACTACCGAATCGGAGCGTTGAACATAGAAGCCGCAGGTTTCGTGGGTGTCCAGGCTAAGCTGCTGCAGGAAGGGCGCAACCCGATCGCCGAGTGGCGGTTTTTTCACATTGCGTGCGAGCTTGCTGATACCGCCGCCGAGCCGGTAACGTTCCGTTTTGAGATCGCGCTCAAGAAAACCCCGCGAAAGCAGGTTTGTGAGAAGGTGGAAGAGACTGCTGCGTGGAATTCGCAGGTCGTGCAGGAGCTGCGAAAAAGAGGGCGGCTGCGCACAACCGGCCACGTACTCAAGAATATCGAGCCCGCGATCGAGTGATTTGACGGTTGGCGGTTGTGGTAATCGCATATAAATTCAATACGTTGAGCTTACATAAGCGGCAATCCTTCCGCCACAAGATCAGCTAGGCCGATACCGAAGCTGTCCGCAACAAGGGAATTGCCTCGCTGCCGAATAACTCATGGGCTTGTGCGACCTCGTCTATCGGTGCGCTCCAATTGAGCACCGTCAAAAAATGGCCTGCGCCGACCGCCGTGCACTGCTCGATGATGGTTCGTGCGACTTCCTTCGGGGTGCCGGTGATGAATTCGTCCTGACTGAGATCGAACCCGCCGGAAGGCGCCGGGACGTCCGGCCCGTGTGGCGTCAGGCGTTCGTCCTGCGCCACAAAGCTCTTCAGGCGATCCGCCACGCGTTGAGCATACAACACAGCTTGCTCAAGGGTCGCCGCCACGGTCACCCGCCGGCGAAGCGCAAAGGAGTCAGGGCCTGCATGAAAACCGGCGACTTGGGCTTCTCGGCGGTGCGCATCGAAGATGCGCTTTACCGTCGCGGTCGAATTGAAGCCGGTGCTGATGTTGATGCGGCGGCGAGTGGCGCGACGCGCCGAGTCTGCGCTCACGACGGTCGTCCAGCGTGGCGGAGATGGCTTCTGCAGCGTCCTTGGCAGCACCCGTAGATTGTCAAACGAGAAATATTTGCCGTGATAAGAAACCACACGATGAGTGAGGGCGGCGTCGATGACGGTGAGGATCTCCTGATTTCGCACGCTTCGGCCATGGTTATGTTCAGACGCGCAAGCTCCTGCGGCACGCCAATAGCGGTGCCGACTTCCAAACGCCCTCCGGTTATCTGATCGAGCATGCCGATTTCCTCGATAACCCGTACCGGGTGGTAGTAGGGCAGGACAACCCCATGACGCCGAGACGAAGTCTCGTCGTCCGCGGCGCCAGCGCAGCAATCAGCAGGTTCGGCGAGGGCGAGTAGGACCGGCCAAAATGGCGCTCGCTGAAGAATATTCCTTCGAAGCCGAGTGTTTCATCACGCACCCATAGGTCAAAATACCGCGCGAACAGCTTTGCGACATCGTCTGGGATCGGCTCGATATTTGGCGCCCCGAGCTTCGGCACAAATTCAAATACCCATGGTTTGATCATCGACGGCAGCTTCCCTCGGCTCGCTATGGCGTGATCGCGCGACTTGACACCAGGCAGGCATTTTAGTTTCATATTGCATGCAAGTTCAATAGCGTGAACTCGCGGTAGGCTGCTTGGTACCGGCAAGCAGTACAAGTCAGCGAGTCATTGCGGTCTCGACGCAGCATTAGACGCAGCATTACGAGCAACCCATTGGTAGTGGCTCCTCCGCGCAACTGTTCCGTGCTCATCGTCGGCGGCGGCCCTTGCGGGCTGATGCTGGCGAATGAACTCGGTCGGCGCGGCGTCAGTGCCGTTCTGGTCGATGAAGAGCCAAGCACCGCCTTCAATCCTCAGGCCAATGCGACGCAGGCTCGGACAATGGAGCACTTTCGGCGCCTTGGCTTCGCGCACGAAATACGATCGCTGGGCCTGCCCACTGACTTTCCTACGGATGTGGCCTATTTCACCCGCTACGCGCGCCATGAATTGGCGCGTTTTTCGATGCCGTCGTCAGGTGAAGCGGTAGAGCGCGTCAAGCGTTTATCCGGTTCATGGAGCGCTGCCGAATTTCCGCACCGGGTATCGCAAAAGTTCGTTGAACAAGTATTGCGCCGTCACGCCGAGAAGCTTCCAGGCATTTCGATCAACTTTGGCTATCAGCTCGTTCGCTTTTCCGAGCACGCGCGCGGCATTGAGGCGCAGATTGAGCGTGTTGCCGACGGACGGACGCTCACCATAGAGGCAGCCTATCTGGTCGGAGCCGATGGGCCGCGCAGCACGATCCGTCAGGCCCTTGGATTCGGATATCTGGGCGATCATGGGATCGTGCGGCATTTCTTTGGTGGCCGCATGCATGCCATTTACCTGCGTGCTCCCGATTTCTATCGGCTCGTCCCACACCCTCCCGCCTGGATGAACGTCACCTTTAATCGCGAGCGCCGCGCTTTCATGGCGGCGGTGGACGGCAAGGGTGAGTTTGCATTCCACACCCAATTGCAACCCCACGAGAATGAAAGCGAGATCACCGATCACCGCGCCGCCGCGATGTTTGGTGCGGCCGCGGGCGCCGCAATCGACCTCGAAATCTTATCGCGAGGGACATGGACGGCCGGCTTTGCCCTGGTCGCCGAACGCTTTCAGCGGGGACGTGTGTTCATCGCCGGAGACGCCGCGCATCTGTTCACGCCCACAGGGGGGCTTGGGTACAACACGGCGGTGGAAGATGCCGTCAATCTGGGCTGGAAGCTTGCCAGCGTCATTCGGGGTCAAGCCAGCGCTGGCCTCCTCGATACATACGAAGCCGAGCGCCAACCGATCGCCAACCGCAATACACGCTTCGCAAAAGCATTTGCCGACTCCATCGGCAACTTCAGGCCGGTTCCTGAAATCGAGGACGACACTGCCGAGGGCGAGAGAGCGCGTCGCGAAGCCGGCGAATATCTCGCCGCTCATGGCAAAGCCGAATTTGACATCCCGGGCATCACATTCGGTGGCCGCTATGATGGATCGCCCGTGATCATTGATGACGGCACGGCGCCGCCACCCGATGAGGCGAATGTGTACGTGGCTTGCGCCAAGCCGGGCGGTCGCGCACCGCATGCGTGGCTCTCTGATGATACATCCCTGTATGATTGCTTCGGCTTTGAATGGACGCTGTTACGATTCTCGACCGCAGAGAAGGCCAATGGTCTGATCGAAGCGGCTGGCGAAGCTGGCGTTGACCTTAAAGTCCTCGATCTTCCAGCAGACGGTATTCGCGACATTTACGGCGCGGATCTTGTCTTGGTGAGACCCGATCAGATTGTGGCCTGGCGTTCCAACCGCGCCCACGATCCTAAATTAGTTCTTAGCCGCGTGCTCAGGCTTCAAGCGCAGACACCGCCAGACGCGCAGGAGCGACAGAGAACATAAATTCGCGCTCACCGGCAGCCAAGAGGCGGAAAAGCCAGACGCTGACAAGTCCGGGTTGGGGAGGTAAGATGGGCGATACATTTCCAAGTGATCGAAAGGAAAAGAGGGAGGCGCTGCTCAATGACGTCGATAAAATCGCTCCGGTTCTGCAAGCTTGCGGCGCCAGCAGCGAGGAGCTCGGCACACTTTCGCGCGAAGCCGTTATTGGGTTACGGACGATCCCTATGGTCAAGCGCGAGCGCTGCACAAAGAGCGGCGGCTTACAAGCTGATCCCGTGGCCGAAATGATCGTGCCGGAGCAGCTCTCCTATCAGGATGTGACCAGTGCCTGGTGCACCATGGCGGGCGCCGGCATCGCCTCGCGCGGTACCGGTCTGCCTCAATCGGGCCTCGAGAAGGTCTTCACTGAGGCAAATATGCTGTCGGCTGCCATATCCCGTTTGCCCGCCGCACGGGCAGTAAGGAACCGAAATGGCTGGCGTGTGGGCGGCCGGTGCCGATTTAACGGCGGTATTCGACACGCGCAGTGGGTGGCGGGCGGAACGGTCGCACCTGCATTCATGTATGCGTGTTACGCGCGCCGATACGACGGGGTGACGAAGACTTGCCGGCGGGGCGGCGATCGCCGATGTGCGGGCGATTGGTGTCTATACAACAGACCCCTCAATCGAAACGGCAACGATGCGCAACCACTTGCCGGCGACAGCGCACGAGAGGTCCCCGGCGGTTTGTTGCGCCACCTCAACATCGCTGGCCTTCACCAGGTGATGAGCGATACGGCTAACGAAATCACGGAAGTTCCGCTTGGGCTGCCGGCCGGTCGGCTGTCATGACCGCCATCTGAAGTCGCGCAGAATCTGCGGCGCATCAACTCTGAATTCAAAAGCTCACACCGAGGTAATGATCTATGGCCAGCGTTCTTTTCTCTCCGATCACCCTGCGCGGGCTCACGCTTGCCAACCGCGTCGTGGTGTCGCCAATGTGCCAATACAATTCCGACAACGGTTCGGCCAACGACTGGCACCTGATGCATCTCGGCAATATGTCGCTCGGCTGCGCCGGGCTGGTGATGACCGAGATGACCGACGTCAATCCGCAAGGCCGGATCTCGCCGCGCTGCGCCGGCATGTGGTCGGACGACAACGAGAAGGCGCTCAAGCGCGTGCACGATTTCTGCCGGCAATACGGCGTCGCCAAGCTCGGCGTTCAGCTCGCCCATGCCGGCCGCAAGGGACCGACCATGCCGCCGGCGGCGGGCGGCAAGCCGATCCTGACCAAGGAGGAAGGCGGTTGGACGCCGGAAGCGCCGTCGGCGATCCCCTACGACACCGGCTGGCCAATGCCGCACGCGATGACCAAGGACGACATCAAGCGCTGCATCGGCGAGTTCGCCGCCGCCGCCAAGCGCGTCGAGCGCATCGGCTACGACCTGATCGAGCTGCACGGTGCGCACGGCTATCTGGCACACCAGTTCCTGTCACCGCTATCCAACCAGCGTACTGACGAGTACGGCGGCTCGACTGAGAACCGCATGCGTTTCGCCATCGAGATGTTCGAGGCGGTGCGTGCGGTATGGCCAGAGCAGAAGCCGCTCGGTATGCGCGTCTCGGCGACCGATTGGGTCGACGGCGGCTGGACGCCGGAAGAAACCGTGCTGCTTGCCAAGGAGCTGAAGACGCGCGGCATGGACTACATGGACGTCTCCAGCGGCGGCCTCGATCCGCGCCAGAAGATTCCGCTGGCCCCCGGCTATCAGGTCCAGTTCGCCGAAAAGGTGAAAAAGGCAAGCGGTATGACGGTTATGACCGTCGGCCTGATCGCGGGTTACCAGCAAGCCGAGGACATCGTCGCCTCCGGCAAGGCCGACTTCATCTGCCTGGCGCGCGGCGCGATGTGGGACCCGCGCTGGGCCTGGCATGCTGCCGAGGAGCTTGGCGCTGATGCGCCTTATGCCCCGAAGATGATGGGCTGCCATCCCAAGCTGCGGCCACAGCTCTTTCCAAAGCGCGCGGAACGAATGCCCTGAGCCAGCAATCCCCTTTCCGAGGGTTACAAGAAAATCGGCACAGAGCCTAACCTTACCAGCATGGGCACCTATCGAGCAGGACCAATAAATCCGAGGAGCTTGCTATGGACGACATAACCCGCCGCGACCCGATCAGGATCAACGCCGAGGACATCAACCCGCGCTACAATTGGCAGCGACATCTGCCCGTGCTCGGCAGCATGGGGGTCGATTTCGAGGAGCGCGTCGATTACCGGCGCATGCACCGCTACCGGCTCGGCCGGGCGCAGGCGGCGCTGGAGGCGTCCGACCTCGGCGCCATGCTGCTGTTTGACGACAACAATATCCGCTACGTCACCTCGACCAAGATCGGCGAATGGGCGCGCGACAAGCTTTCGCGCTTCGCGCTGCTCACGCGCGGTGGCGATCCGATCCTGTGGGACTTCGGCTCCGCCGCCGTGCACCACAAGCTCTATTCGCCGTGGCTGCGGCCGGAGAATTGCAAGGCCGGCCTGGTCGGGTTGCGCGGCACCGTCGATCCGGCCTTCGGCCTGATGAAGCGCCACGCCGAGGAGATTGCCTCGCTGCTCAAAGAGGCCGGTGTCGCTAACATGCCGCTCGGCGTCGACATCATCGAGCCGCCGATGATGTTCGAGCTGGAAAAGGCCGGGCTGAAGATCAAGGACTGCCAGCAAGTGATGCTGTCGGCGCGCGAGGTGAAGTCGGCCGACGAGATCGCGCTGCTCAACCGTGCCGCCGCCATGGTCGACGGCGCCTACGACCTGGTCAACGAAATATTGCGGCCGGGTGTGCGCGAGAATGACATCGTCGCCGAGGTCAACAAGTTCCTCTACACCCACGGCTCCGACGACGTCGAAGCGGTCAACGCCATTTCCGGCGAGCGCTGCAGCCCGCATCCGCACAACTTCACCGACCGCATGATCCGCCCCGGCGACCAGGCCTTCTTCGACATCCTGCACTCGTTCATGGGCTACCGCACCTGTTACTACCGCACCTTCAATGTGGTGCGGGCGACGCCGGCGCAGCACGACGCCTACCGCAAGGCGCGCGAATGGCTCGACAACGCCATCGACCGCATCAAGCCCGGCGCCTCGACCGCGCATATCTGCGAGGTGTTCCCGAACGCGCCGGAATTCGGTTTCCCCGACGAGATGGCGGCCTTCGGCCTGCAATTCGCCCACGGGCTGGGGCTGAACCTGCACGAACGGCCGATCATCAGCCGCGTCGTGTCAATGGACCATCCGACCGAGATCAAGGAAGGCATGGTGTTCGCCATCGAGACCTATTGTCCGGCGACCGACGGCTATTCAGCCGCGCGCATCGAGGAAGAGGTCGTGGTGACCGACAAGGGTTGCCGCCTGATCTCGCTGTTCCCGGCGGAGGAACTGCCGATCGCGTCGAAGTACTGAGGTCCAGGTCACGTCTAGAGAAAAGCGGCCGAGCATCGCCAACAAGATGACGGGGCGCTTCGATTTGGCCAGGGAACGGCCAAATAAACAGCGGACCGACCGTAAAGGGACGCCAACAGGGGATCAGGGATGTCTAGCTTAGCACAGAGCTTCAATCTTGCCGATGAGTCCAATATCCTTCGACTAATCTGCGGACTCTTCTTCATTCCGCATATTTACGCGAAGTTTTTCGTGCCCGAGGCCCTCGGCTTTTTCAAGGCGGCGAAGTTTCATCCGGCCGCCGCCTGGATGTATACCGCCTGCATCATCGAGACCGTTGTGGCTATCGGCCTCATTTTTGCGGTGCTGCCCTTCTATGTAGGTTTGCTTGGTTTTGTGCACCTTCTGGTCGCGGCCGGCGCGGTTTGGAAGGTAACGAATGGCAAATGGCTCTGGAATATCGGCGGCTTCGAATATTGTGTGTTCTGGGCGATCTGCTGCCTCGCGGTGGCGGTACATTATTCGTAAGAAGACCAACACAGCCTTGGGACTGGCCGGGGTTTCCCCACCAGCGGGTGATAACCGTCTTAGCACATGAGGAGAAGGCGGGGTCTCTTCGAGCCGGTATTTGAAACGCGAGCCGACCAGCCGGCCAAGCCCTTCGCGGCACCGACAATAACAGCCTGCCCGCGGCATCGATCCAAGCATCGATGTGCCATGGATTTCCAAAATCTCGGCTGACCGGTTTGGAAAGTTGCCAGTAAACCTCGGCAATCACCAATCCCATTGATGAGCCGAGCCACCTGGCCGTCCCGGTGTAAACGGGCGGACGCATCCGGGAACGCTACCATTCTTCTCACGGGGGCAAGGGTGCTATCTGCGGCTTGGGCGTGCCTCCAAAGCTCCTGCTGGTCGGCTAAGCTGGCCTGCCTTTACGATGCCCTGGAATGCCATGGACGATGAAGTTCACGGCGTCGGCGCGGGTTATCTCCTGCTCTTGGAGGAAATACGCGGCGTGGCTTTCACGTTCGGCGAAGATGTTCGCAAGGAGTTCCGCGCCGGTCACTGTCGGGCGGCCGAGCCCCTGTGTTTGGATCACCGCACGCTGCACCACGCGCTGAAAGCCAGCGGTCGGACGGGTGTCGCGGTCGTCGTCGATCACCAGTCTTTTCAGCTCGTTGTCGATGTAGGTGGCGAGATTCTCTGTTAGCTTGCCAAGATCGACGTTGCAGGCCGTCATCGT
>JASHRR010000556.1 GCA_030037185.1 Xanthobacteraceae bacterium
CGCCTCGCCGTTGACGTCGGTGATCGGTTCTCCTAATGTTTGCATCAAGCTCCGAACGAGAGAGAGCGAGCGAGCGAGAATTTAGGAGGCGCCGATGAAAGCCAGAGCACTTGCCGTCGCGGGCATCGCCACGTTGGCAATCTATGCGATCCCTGCCGCGGCCCACCATTCTTTTGCAATGTTCGATGCGGAGAAGACCGTAACCCTTGAGGGGTCGGTCAAGGAATTCCAGTGGACCAATCCGCATGCCTGGATCATGCTGAATGTCGCCAATCAGCAGGGTCAGGCCAACGTGTGGGCGATCGAGCTCAACGGACCGAGCGGCTTGGCACGAGACGGGTGGAAGCCGAAAACGCTCACGCCCGGCATGAATGTCTCGGTCACCATCCATCCGCTGCGCGATGGGACCAACGGCGGTCAGTTCCTGAAGGTCAAGTTGCCGGACGGAAGCGAGATGGGACGCGGAGCTCTGCCGCCGGCCCAGGGCGCAACGCCGCCAGCACCCTAGAGCGGGATGCGGGTTAGCTCGGGCCGCCGCTGTAGCGGCGGCCCTCTTTGTGGCTGGGCTGGCGCCAGCGGAACCTGCGAGCGTCCGTTTGCGGAGTCCGCTTAAGTTCATCATCGGACCGCACCCGGCGGCTTTATCGGACTGCCGGTCTTAAGCCTTGCGGCCTTAAGGGCGCTCGCGGCGAACCGTTGTGGCGTCACGCGCGGCAAAACCGATCGCGCCGCGAGAGCGTCGATTCACGGGGCAGAAAACGCGCTTCCTCCGTCATGCCCATACCGGATGGCGGTCGGGCGGGACAGCAACGGTACCTCGATATCGACCGTCAATGTCGAGGCCGTGCTGCCCCGGATCACCATGAAATGCACCTTGTTGGCGTCGATGGCGGCATGGCGCCCGACCAAGGCAAAAATCTCCTCGCGCAGGACCGATAAGAGGTCCGTGTGACTGATCAAGCTGCGATCGTACTCGAGCAGGCTCTGCAGACGTGCGCGCGCCACCGGGGCCGAGCCGGCGGCGGTTTGCCCGATGAGGCGGCTCATGCGGCCCTCCGTCCCAGCAATTTCGTCAGCAGGCTTTTGTTTCTGGACGGCACCGTCATTTCGACCCAATCGCCGTTGATCCGGCGCGCCGCGTCAATGTAGGCGCGCGATACGTCACTATCACGGCTGCAGACCGTGAGCGGCGCACCGAGGTTGGAGGCGCGCAGGACCTCCGCGCTCTCGGGAATGATGCCGAGTACAGGTATCGGCAGGACTTCACGAATGTCATCGATGCTCAGCATCTCGCCGCGCGCAACGCGCGCCGGATCGAACCGCGTGATCAGGAGGTGCCGGTCAAGCCGTCCCCCCGTCTCGACTTTCAGCGGCTTGCAATCCACCAGGCCAAGGATGCGGCTGGAATCCCGCACCGAGGAAATCTCCGGGTTGACGACAATGATCGCCTCGTCGGCAAATCGCATGGCCAGCATCGCTCCGCGCTCGATTCCGGCCGGGCTGTCGCAAAGCACCCAATCGAAGTGTTCGCGCAGTCCGCAAATCACGCGGGCGACGCCGTCCTCAGTGAGGGCCTCTTTGCCACGGGTCCGCGACGCCGCAAGCAGGGAGAGCGTATCCAGGCGCTCGTCGGTGAGGAGGGCGTCAGCCAAATTGGCGGTGCCCTGCACCACATTGGTCAGGTCAAACACCACCCGTCGCTCGGCGCCCATCACCAGGTCGAGGTTGCGCAGGCCAACGTCGAAATCGACGACCACGACCTTTTGTCCCCCCCGTGCCAAAGCAGCGCCGAGCGCAGCAGTCGACGTGGTCTTCCCGACGCCTCCTTTGCCGGATGTCACCACAATGACCTTGCCCATCGCAGCTCCCCCTCAACTGATTCGTCGAGCTTTGTAGCGTCGTCAACACAACGGCGTCAGCATGGCTATATTGAGGCGGTTTGGGGTCGTGCGGCTGCAAATGATACTCCCGGTTGATTTGGAGAAATCGCCTTTGGTAAAAGAGTTATTTACTCCTGTTGCGGCGCTGCGTCGCCAAATGAAAAGATGTGCCGCTTCACCGAACCGCCGCAATACACCCTTTCTGGTGTCACAATCGAAACGAAGATATTTAATCATGGCCGAATCGTAGGGTGGTCCCGCGAGATGCGCGTGTGTTGCGGGCCTCTTTAAGGGGACGAGGAGGTCACGAAGCTTCCGCGGGCTTGCTGCGAGTCGGTGCCTGCGGTGTGGGCGCGGGCGATTGAAATCTCGCTGGCAGAACAGCGGGTGAGCTTGTGCCGGTTCGAATGCGTGTGAGTTGGCCATTCTCTGACGGCAAGTGGCCATTGGCTGCCCTGGTGCGCCCCACCCTCCCGCGTGCAGCACGATTGAGCGATTGACGCCGGTTGCCGGGGGATTTTCTCGATCTTGCGGCAAGCGGGATCGTTGCTTGCAGGACCTGTCGTCGAACCTGTCAAGCAGTTGCTGGGAAACAGAGGGCAGCCGCGGTAAATGACAAAGCAATTTGAAGGCGAGCGCGTCTTACGAGTGCCGCAACAGATCGCAAAGGATGCGCCGCCGCCAGCCGCATCCGCGAAGAAGCCACCGTCCGTGAGAATGAAGATCGCCTCGGTGCAGTACGCCGGCGCGATCGCCACGCCCAAAGGCGATATTCCGTCGTGGAGAATCACATTTCTGTTGGACGCCGAGCACCTGCTGGCGACCTCCCTCACGGTCCAGGCAACCGGAGCTAACGATGTCATCGAGGCCAGAGAGTCAGGTTTGAATATTCTGCGGCGATTTGCACAGGAGCTACTCGACGCGGCAGCCGTGTTCCATGCGTGACGGGTCCGGCGTTCCGGCAACCGGTTTGCGTCCGTCCCTTCCCGCCCCGGCATGCGCAAACGGGGGCCGTGCAGACGACGGGGTGACCGGCGTCGAATTACGCGTCGGTGCCGCGTGGGAGCGGCTTTCGGGCGCCGCGGGATCGCAGCGCTTGAGGTTGGCGAAAATCGACAGCGCTTATATCAGACCGGAAACTGGACATATCAGATTTGAGTGACGATGCGGAAACCGGTGGCGAGGTCGAGCAGGCTGCGCGTGCGCTCGATGCCATGATGTTCGCGCAGCTTGCGGCTGGAGGCAATCGATGCGTGCTGGCAGCCGCCTGTGTCTGGGGCGGCGTGAAGGAGATGAGCGAAATCACGAGTTCGCAATCTGCCGCCGCCGCGCTGCGAACAATTGCCGACGAGATCGATCCGCCCGCCGACGTGCCGCGGCCGCGGATTGCGGCTCCATCCGATGATGTCCTGATGGCCGCGGTGCGAGAGCAGGGATGGATCAGGGGCGCCTTAAGGCAAAAGCCGTCGGAGGAACTGGCGCAAAGCAATTTCAACCAGGAAATCGCCAGTGACGTGATTGGCGAGGCGATCGACCTCATCGATCAGGCGCAACCCGGCATGGCACGCGCATTGCTGATGGCGCTTCGCGCCCGCCTTGTCGCCGGTCCCCGGCCGCCGAGCGCGGCCGCGCGACGCCGCTGGGGCGCTTGACCCAGCCCCCGATCAACCGACGACCAACCGGCAAGGGATGCCCGCACTAACAATGCGCTGACGCATTTTTCGACGCAGCGCATTGCCCACATATTTCCAATAAGCTGAGCGCCTTGATGATTCGATTCTCGATGCGCCGCAACTGAGGGCTCGTGCGACGATGCCTATGCCGGAGGGGCGCCGCACGAAGCCGTGATCGCTCCGATATTTGTCGGGCCAGGGGATTGTGCTAGATTCGCCATTATTCAGCAAAGCGAGTGCCCTGACGATGATCACGCTTATGGTCAACGGAACGCCATACCAAGTCGATCTCGAGCCTGATACTCCCCTGCTGTGGGCGTTGCGCGACGCGGTCGGGCTGACCGTCACCAAATTCGGTTGTGGCATCGCCCAGTGTGGCGCTTGTACGGTCCACATCAACGGCCGGGCGATGCGCTCCTGCTCGGTGCCGATCGGGGTGCTCAAGGGCGCCAGCATTACCACCATCGAGGGGCTGTCGCCTGATGGCAGGCATCCGGTACAGCAAGCTTGGCTGGCCGAAGACGTCCCGCAATGCGGCTACTGCCAGTCCGGGCAGATCATGGCCACGGCGGCATTCCTCAAGCAAAACCCCAACCCGACCGACGCCGACATCGACGCGGGCATCACGAACATCTGCCGTTGTGGAACCTACGAACGGCTTCGCCGCGCCATCCATCGCGCTGCCGACCTGATGAAAGCGTAACGGAGGAATCGATGGACGGACGCACCGCTTCGAAGCTCACCCGCCGCCATTTCATCATCACGGCCGCGACCGCCGCCGGCGGCTTTGCGATCGGCATCGTTGCCGCACCGCGCTCGGCGCGGGCCGCCAGCGTCGTCGCGCAGCCTTGGAACGACGACCATGCATATAACCCCCACGACATCGATGCGTGGATCGCGATCGATCCGGACGATTCCATACTGATCCGCTATCAGCGCTCGGAGATGGGACAGGGCAGCATGACGGCGCTGCCGATGATCATTACCGAGGAGTTGCAGTGCGATTGGTCGAAGGTGCGGATCGAATATGCCTCGCCCAACCGCAATATCCGCGAGAACAAGGTCTATGGCGACATGTTCTCGCACGGCAGCCTCTCGGTCCGGGCGTCACAGAAGAGGATGCAGCAGGTCGGTGCCAGCGCGCGCGAGCGCCTGATCGCGGCCGCTGCGACCCGCTGGAACGTGCCGGCGTCCCAATGCACGGCCGCTTCGAGCGTCGTGACCCACGGGCCTTCGGGCCGCACGCTGCGTTTCGGTGAGGTCGCCGCCGACGCCGCGAAGGTGGTGCTCGCCAAGGAGCCGGCGATCAAGACGCCCGATCAGTTCACCTTCATCGGCAAGCCGATGCCGCGCATTGACGTGATCCACAAGGTCGACGGATCGGCCAGGTTCGGCATCGACGCACAGGTTCCGGGTATGGTTTTCGCGGCGATCAATGCTTGCCCCGTACCGGGGGGCAAGCTGAAGAGCGTCGATGAGTCCGCGCTTGCCGGCGCGCCGGGCGTCTTCCAGGTAGTGCGGCTCGATAATGCGGTCGCGGTGGTCGCGACTGGCAGCTTTTGGCGTGCGAAGCAGGCGCTCGCACGGCTGCAGCCCGAATGGGATGTCGGCGAGGCAGGCAACGTCGACAGCGCGCAGCTTTCGAAAGCGTTTCACGCCGCCCTCAACGAACCACTGCTGAGTGCGCGCAACGACGGCAATGTCGATCAGGCGATGTCGAGCGCGGCCAAAACATTTGAGGCCGTGTACGAGACCCCTTATCTGTCGCATTCCCCGATGGAGCCGATGAATGCGACCGTGCATTTGCAGCCCGACCGGCTCGACGTGTGGGTGGGAACGCAGGACGCGGACGACGCGCTCTACGCCGCAGCGCGTTTCTCCGGCCTGAAGCCGGAGCAGGTTTATGTCCACAACGCGTTCGTCGGCGGTGGTTTCGGCCGCCGCGACGCGAACGATGAGGTCGCGCAGGCCGTCGCCATCGCCAAAGCCGTGCAGCGGCCGGTGAAGCTCGTCTGGACGCGGGAGGAGGATACCCGCCAGGACAAGTTCCGCCCACATGCGGTCGTCGCCTTCAAAGCCGCCGTCGGATCCGACGGAATGCCGACAGCCTGGTCGATGCGCGTCGTGACCTCATCGATCCTTGCCACGGTCGGCAGGTCCTTCCCTGGCAACAGGGTCGAGCCGATGGCCGTCGCCGGATTGGCAGACAACGGGTACAGTGTGCCGAACACGCGCGTCGAGGCGGCGATCAAGAATACGCACATGCCGGTGTGGTTCTGGCGTGCGCCGGGCGCGAACCAGCACGTTTTCGCGATCGAGAGCTTCCTTGACGAGATTGCGTCGGCCGGCGGTCTCGACCCCTATCAAGTGCGACGCAAGCTGCTCGAAGGAAAGCCCGACTGGCTCAAGGTGCTGGATACCGCCGCTGAGAAAGGCGATTGGGGCAAGCCGCTGCCGAAGGGCCGCGGCCGCGGCATTGCCATCTGCGAAGATACGAACAGCCTATGCGCGCAGGTCGCCGAGGTCACCGTTCGGCCGAACGGCGACGTGAAGGTCGATCGCGTCACCGTCGCGCTCGATACGCGCTACATGGTCAATCCCCAGACCATCGCCGAGCAGGCCGAAGGCGGCGTGATCTTCGGCTTGAGCGCCGCGCTGTACGGCAAGATCACGGTGAAGGACGGCGTCCCTGTCCAGGGCAATTTCGACACCTACCGCATGGTGCGGCTGGCGGAGGCGCCGAGGATCGATGTCCATCTCGTTCCGAGTGGCGGCAAGGTGTGGGGCGGCGCGGGCGAGCCGTCAACTCCGCCGGTCGCGGCCGCGGTGGCAAACGCGATCTTTGCCGCGACCGGCAAGCGCGTTCGCACGCTACCAATCATAGACAACGATCTGTCCTACAGATCGGCCTGAACAAGCGCGAGGCGCCGGGACGGAGCCGGCACCCTGGCCCGACTTTTCGGTCGGCCGCGAGCCTGGGGGCAATGCTGCGGCACCGTTTGAAGCCGGCCTCCTGCCCGGAAGGAAGCCAATAACGAAATCCTGGTACTTGCGGGTTGGTCTGCCATCCTTGGCGCGTGAACAACGCGAATCGGCTAGGCGGTCGCCCACCTCTGCGCCGATGTTGCGTCGGCAGCAACACGACGCTATGTTTGTCAGGACATCACCGGGAAATTTGACAGCCAACCCGTTCGGGTGCGGGCGATGGTCGGTTTTCTTGGGCCGACTGCGCTCCTTCGCAGCATGCTGTAGAAAACTCATGGCGTATGACATTGGTCGCAAAAGGCTTCCTCCGCCGCTTCCTGAGCCATCTCGCTCAATTGCCACGATCGCGCGAGCGGCATCGCCGGTGACGGTCTCGGATACCCGCGTCTTTCCTGAAAAGCATATCGGCGACGTCGGATGGCACACTGCTGATCGCAGGGTCCGAAAAGCGCATCATGGATATTGACTGACAAAATGGGACGTAAGCCACTAGGAGAAAGGGCCGCGCCTCAAATTTTCGTGCGGCTGCCGGATGAGATAGGCGTCCGCGTCGACGCATACGCCAAGACGCTCGGCATCAAGACGCGAAGCGAAGCTGTGCGGCAGTTGCCATTGCTAGGGCTGAGTACCCACTATGAGCTTGAGCACAATCGTACGGCGTCAAAGCGGAGGAGGAAATGACACCAACCGACTCTATAGTACTAGGGCCTGTCCTCAGTTGAGAAGGATGATAGCCGAGACCAGTTGGACTGCTGCGAGAAAATTTCGGGCGAGTTTGTCGTAGCGGGTCGCAATAGCTCGAAAGTGCGTAATTTTATCGAAGAAGCGCTCGATGAGGTTACGCTCGCGGTAAAGTGCGAAATCGCAATCGCGTTGGTCTTTCGGTTGGATTTGGGGGGAATTACAGCGTGAATTTTCGTTGTCAACCCGCCACGCGATCGACCGATAGCTTGGTCGCCGTTTTTTTTTAGCGCCGGCGCTGTGTTGATGAGCGCGCACAATGGTGGCGTCGATCATCATGTATTCGTTATCGGCGTCGCTCGCCAACAGTTGGAAAATGCTCTCACGCCCCGGTCACCCATCAGATTGGGCAATGATGGTTGCAACAATCACGCCGCTCGCGACCAGCAATCGCGCAGCGCGTCCAAGCACGACCAGGACGCCCGAGGACACGCCCGCGGCAGGCCAGAACACGGCAACGCCGTCGGCTTGGCGAGAGCGCAAGGCTCAGCCGCGCCCCAAGGAAATAGGCCAAGCCGACCGCACTGGTGAGCCCCTAACGCCCCAATCTGAGACAACGTTCGGATATGCGCGAGTTCTGGGTGAACTCACTGAATTGGATTATGCGGCATATCCGCCACCCCAAATTGATAATCTGGCAAAAACGCGTGGCAATCCGACGCGGGTGACCCTACGGTGCTGAAGCTGCCATGGTTGCTTGAAGCTGATAATCCCCTCAACCCGAAACTGCGGATGACATGTGGGCAACGATAATCCAGCTTAGCCCCGCAGTTCGCAAGCGAACGGGGTCAAGCTCACCGCTGCGCGCCGCTGCAATAATTCGCTGGGCCACGATTTTGCGCACCATTGGAAGCCGGCCGACGTTGCAGGCGGCCTCAAAAGCTTGGCCCATGGTCGCCGTTGCCTCAGGCACAAACACGCCTTGTTCTAGGGAGGGATCGATTGGCATAGCCCAGCCCCGAAAAACCCCACCGCTGCTACTTTAAGATGAGTAAGATGGGGGGCCAAGTATAATTCCGGACATATCCACAGGAACGCTATGTGCTGTCGCGGTCCTTTTGATCGAGCTGCCTTAGTTGCTGATCAAGCTTCGATAGCAACTCGGCGATCCGCTCGGGGATTTCCTCGCCTAATACGTCAGAGTAGAGCGTTCGTAGCGCTGCGCCTGTGCCCCTACGCACCGCGCTCAGATCGGCCTGCGATAGGGCGCGTTTCATGCCGACCAAAGCCATCTCGTTCGCCGGGTTCCTGACCTTCTTTAGAATCAAACAACATCGCCCACTCCCCCAATGCGGCATGGGCGGAAGGAAAGCTGATGTCAACCCGACACGCCGTTGATCAGCGCCAAACGGAAGTTCGATGCCGCTGTTATCCCCACTATCTTCCGCAAGCGGCGGTATGATGTCTATTTGTTGGCTTGGCTGGGCAAGTCTCAGCAGGCGGAATCGATCTCACCAAGCCGCGCCTGTTTGGCAGCTGCTTTGTCGATGGTCCAGCGAGTCTAGAGGACAGTTGCAGAGTCTTGCAGTGGAAGAACGCGCCGATATCTTGGACCGAGGGCAACATTGCGGCTGTTGAGCGCGCGGTGATATGCGTCCCCGCGCTCGTCAGGCTTCCATTCTCCACCGTAAAAGCGCAAAGACACATTCCGATTGAAGCCCTGGTGCTGATCAAGATACGAACATCTACGAGCATTCATTGAGGAACACCCGTTCTGCTAGCCGCATTTCTACAGCATGGTCGCCCCGCGCGATCCTCGGCGGCAAACGACTCGATGGCGGTGCGTCCATGAGAAGCGAGCAGCAGAAGGAACAAACGCCGTGCACAGGCGCCACTCGCGAGCATTCGTGCGGCGTCCCAGCCATCCCTCCTGTTCCGGCTCAAGGAAAAATTTTTTGCGCGGATATAGCCCCATTTGCGCAGCTGCTTATGTTGAAAATGTCGCCGGACAGGTTCGACCATTCGTCCGGGAGCGCCTGTCCGGCTTGGCTTTGGAGCCCTCATGAAGCTCTCTGCCTTGGTCCGCGGCATCAACAGACTACAGGCGAGTCGAGCTGCCGGCTTTGTCGCCGCGACAATTTGCACCGCGGCGCTGATCGGCTGGTGGAGCGGGCTACCGACGCTGTCGCCGAGCTGGGGCTCGGGCTTCGCCACCACGAAACCTACGACCGCCTTGTGCGTCGCTGCCCTCGGCCTCGCGCTCGTGCACCCTGGCAAGAACTCGCGTTTGGCGTTCGCGGTTGGTTTGACGGTGGTTGCTATCGCTGCAGTCGATCTGCTCGATCAATTCGGCATCGATCTCGGGATCAACCACTTGAACGGCTGGCTGGTGCCGCGCGCTGCGGTGCCGGGACCTGAGACCTCCTTTCGTATGATAAACGGGGTGCCGGTAGCGCTCGCGCTCGCAGGCGGGTCGCTCGCGCTCAGCCGCTTCGAAAGGTATCACTTCGCCACGACCGCCCTCGGCGTTCTTGTTGGCGTCATGCAAGTGTTTGCTCTGCTCGCCTACCCCAGCGACGGCCACAGGTTCTATAGCTCGGTCTGGATGCCCACACCGTTGACCGCGGTTGGCCTGCTATGTGTCGCCATCGCGATCGTTTTGCGAATCGGAGCGACACCCGCACTCCGCAAGCCGCGACCGTTGTGGCATCTGCTGATTATGCTCGGATGCGCGATTATTGCGCCGCTCCTCCTGTTCGGCCTGTACACGGGAATTCGCATCACTGACGCGCAACTCCGCCAGGTTCGGCATGAACTGATGAGTCAGGCCCGTATTTTGTCGGCGGGAGTTGACCGTGAGATCGTCAGCGAGATCGCGAGACTGCAGGCATTGGCCGCTTCGCCGTCGCTCCACCAAGGTGACTTTACCGAGTTCCAGCGTCAGGCCGAAGTCTCGCTAGCGTTGCAGCAACGCGGCAATATCGTGCTCATCGATCGCAACATGCACCAACTCGTCAATACCTTTGTGCGCGTCGGCGAGCCTTTGCCTAAGGCGGTTGTTCCTAAAGTTGTACAGACGACCTTCGAAACAGGAAAGCCGCAAGTGACCGGCCTGTTCATTGCCCCCAACGTCAACCAGTTTCTGTACGGCATCACTGTGCCGGTAGAGATCCACGGCGAGAGCCGCTACGTCCTCGGGAGGTCGCAAGATCAGCGGGCGATAGCGCGCCTGGTCGCAGCAAATGAACTGGTGCCAGGCCGGCTGGCGGTGGTCGCAGACGCCGCGCACCACATCATCGCGCGGTCCGAACAGGAGGATGCATTCATCGGGAAGGAGCTGCCGCCGGCGCAGTGGCATCGCGCAGGTCCCGGCGGCGTATTCGAGTTTACCGACCCCGAAGGGCAATCGTCGCTGGAGGCATCGACGACGTCGGAATTGACCGGTTGGGAAACCGCCGTGTGGGCCCCCACAGCCCTGCTCGAGGCTCCGGTTCGGGAGCTGTGGTGGACTATCGGCTCAACGGCGCTGACGGCATCTGCGTTGGTGGTTACCTTGGCCTCATGGCTGGGCCGGCTTATCGCTCACTCAGTCGGTCACGCGGCACGCGCTGCGACCACTTGGGGAAAGGGCGGTCCGTTGCCATCGGGCGCCACTCCGGTTGCCGAGATCGACACCCTCATGGCGCAGCTTCGAGGGGCTGCCGCCAGGCGACAGGCAACAGAGGATTTACTGCGCGAGAGCGAACGCCAACTGCGTCTTGTTACCGACAACGTCCCAGTCGGGATCGTGCATTGCGACGCTGAACTCCGCTACAAGTTCATCAACAAGTATCATGCCGAGCAGCTCGCGGACTTGCTCGGCTTTATACCGAAAAAAGTAATCGGGAAACGAGCTCCGGAGGTGATCGGCGATAGACTCTTCCCGATCATCGAGTCATATGCTCGCGCCTGCCTCGCCGGCAAGGCGATCGAGTTCGACCTCGAGGTGCCTTCGCGAACTGGGGAGCCGCGATTCACCCATTGCCGCTTTGAGCCGGAATGGAGGGACGGCAAAGTGGTCGGGCTGGTTTCCGCGGGTACCGACATTACTAGTCTCAAGCGTGCGGAGGCCGCTCTCCGCGAGAGTGAAGCGACATTCCGTGCCATGTTCGAGGTCAGCAGTGTAGGCAAGATCGAAGTAGACCCAGAAAGCGGTCGCTTCCTCCGCGCCAACGCCGCAATGTGCAATTTCGTAGGCTACACTGAGGAGGAATTGCTTGCGCGGACGGTCTTCGACATCACACATCCGGATGACCGCGACCACGCCTACGAGCTGCTTCGACGAATGATCGCCGGAGAGTCAGCCGTTTCCGATCTGGAGAAGCGCTGCATCCGCAAAGACGGACACATAGTATGGGTGCGCGTGACGGCCAACGTCGTTCGCGATGGGTCAGGCCGGCCGTTGCGCAACATAGCCGTGATCCTTGATATAACAGAACACAAGGAGCGCGAAGAAAAGGTGCACCTCCTGATGCGCGAGGTCAATCATCGCGCCAAGAACATGCTCAGCGTGGTCGATGCGATCGCTCACCAGACTGCGATCAGAAACCAGGAGAATTTCATCGACCGCTTCTCCGAGCGCATTCAGGCGCTTTCGGCGAATCAGGACCTTTTGGTTCGAAACGAATGGAATGGGGTCGGGATCGAGGACCTGGTTCGTGCCCAGCTTGCGCACTTCGCCGACCTCATTGGTTCTCGTATAGGTGTCCGTGGTCCCAAGCTGCGCTTTACGGCGGCATCCGCGCAAGCCATCGGTCTCGCGCTCCACGAACTTGCCACCAACGCCGGAAAATACGGCGCGCTCTTCGCCGATAAAGGTCGTGTCGATGTCTCCTGGGGCATCGTCGGTGACACCTTTACCATCAGCTGGACCGAGCGCGAGGGGCCGCCCCTCTCTGCGCCGAAGCGGCGTGGGTTCGGCACCATCGTCATGGAAACGATGGCGGAGCGCAGCGTCGATGGTAAGGTCGACCTTGAGTACGCGCCCTCGGGCCTGACCTGGCGCTTGACCTGCCCGGCAGCGAATGCGCTGGAGCCCCTGCGAACATGAGCAAGCTGTCCCGCTCTGGCCGGCGAGAATACTCTTCCGGTGACTGGCCCGACAGTGCCAAGCAGCTAACGTTCGTACAGATCGGAGCAGGGCAGGTAGATAGCCGGACACGCCCCTGAGCGCGCGGCGTTTACCCGGCGCGCTCGGGGGATGTATACCACGTCTGCGGTTACACCGAGACCTGCCGGGGCAAAGTCTGCCCGCCATCCCAGGCCTCGACCCTCCGACCGACCCGCGATGGGCGATCACTTTGCTGGAGTTTGGCAGAGCAACCACTGTCCCCCACGGGTAGTGCTGGGCAATTGACCGTCCCCGTGCTCGTGGTCGTCTGCCGGTGGTTGCCGCTCCCTCGCACATGGGCGGCAATCCGCTTCCCTATGACGAAGATCTCCACGGTGCGGCCAGTGAACCGCACCTCGACCTCGCTGCGAGCGTAGTTGTGGGGAACGCTGGGTAGTCGATGCCGACGCGCTGCCGGCGCCGCTCTGCGCACACGTACCGCTCATCAGCAAAGGCTTGAGCGCTGGCCGATTAAGCTCCTCCAGGAGCTGTCGGTGCGTTTCCATTGTCCGTATGCTGATCCTGTGCGGCCAACGCCGCCATGAAGTCGCGGGCTTGACCTGGGGCGAGCTTTCCGCCGATTTGACAACGTGGGCCATACCGCCCGAGCGCCCTAAAAATCACGTCAAGCACATTGTGCCGATAAGCGAACCGGTGCGCACTGTCATTCGCGCGACACTGCCCAAGGACGAGAAAGAAGCACTCCGCATCGTGATGCAAACGGCGCGCTACCCATGCGCTCGTGTTTTCCCGGGAACCGCGGGCATGATATTTTCAGAGTGGTCGAAGTCGAAGACCGCACTCGACAAGGCCATCACAGGGGCACAAACCGAGGCCGCGGCCAAGATCGGCGTTACGGCTGCGCCTCTTGTGCCTTTAGCCGTCCATGACTTGCGCCGTTCCGCCGCCAGCGGCCCGCAACGCCTTGGCACGCGCCTTGAGGTGACAGAAGCGATTTCTGAATCACGTTTCCGGCAGCCGCGGCGGCATTGCTGGCATCTATCAAATATGCTTTGCGCCAGAGAAACCGCGCGGCGCTTGATGCGTCGGCACCGAGCAACGGCCTGGAGAACGTGCTGATGTTTGCTCGGGCAGCAATACTGCAAAAAAGCGCGGCGTCTACGGGATCGACAAACACGTTGAAGGCGCCGTGTTCGGATGACGGCTCACTAAGGCAACGCGATGTTGAGCGCGTGGACAACGAGGCGACCCGACATCATCGGATTGCGTTCTGAAGCGCGCCGAGTCGGGATCGCATTACGTTACTTGCTGGCCTTCTTGAAATAGCGGAGATCGGGCGGGGCCTGGTTCTTGCGGGCCGGCATCAGATAGCCGTCGCCGCTGACGAAGTAATTCTGGTCGCCGATGACCACATGGTGGTTGTTCTCATTACAGCTTGCTTCGAACCATAACACCTTGCGAATACGCCGGTAATGCTTGTCCACCGTCCAAGGCCGCGTGAAGGCGTGATCGATGATGGTGATCTCGTTATGCATCACGTTATCGTCGTTCTTGTCGAGAAAAATCTTTTCCCGGACGACAGTCTGGTTGTCGTCATGCAGCGCAATGCCAGTGGACTCGACAGTGCGCGGGCCCTTGAAGTTGCGGGTCTCGACCTCGAGCGTGTCGAAGTGGCCGTCGCCGTCAGTGTCGAGCCATCGGCCAATTGAATAGCCCATGAAGCTTGGTTCTTCGTCCGTGGGAAACTCGCGCCCATCGGTATAGATACGGCGTGGCATGAAGATTTCGAAATTGATGTAGGTGATGCTCGGCAGGATGACAAACTCGGTCGGAAACGTGAAGCTCATCACCCGCGGCATGCCGTTTGGAATGCATCTGTAGAGATTGTCGAGCCCTTGCCCGCCCTCCTTCTGGTCGGCGAGGCTTGCCTCCAATCGTGCTTGATATTCCGGCGTTAGCGGCGCGTGCTCGCCAAGCCCGCGGGGCTTGCCTTGATCCCATTCCGTGCCAATACCGCGCGGGCGCACCCACTGCCCCGACCAGTCGGGGTATTTGGTTTCATCGAAGGCGGCCGCGTTCGAAACCATCATCGCCAACGCCGCGGCGGTGGCAAATACGCGGATAGCATTTCGGTTGGATTGCATGTCGCTCTCCTTCATGGGCCTGCGGGTGGCGTGAGCCGCATTATATCGCTTTCCGACCCTTCCCCGGCTCATGGTTGATGATGAAGGCGTTTTAACGACGCCCTATTCGGCGACCGTGACTTATCTACGCGGGTCTGATCGGCACGGATCACAAGAGTAGACGGAATTGGTCTGCGCCGAAAATCCCCATGACTATTCCGGAAAGTACACCGCGCTCCTACATGCAGACACGCCAGATTTTTGACTGGCGACACCAACGCATCGGATCAAGGCGCAACATAAGCGAAAATCCGAGTTGTAGTCCCCCCTCAGGACCATGTTCCGCCACTCCAATCAAAAAATCTCCCCCTACCCGACGGTTATCGACCCCGAGGCGCCCCCGATCCGGCCGCAGCGTCACGTCCCCAACTTGATTGCCACGATCCGTCGCGAGCTGGCCGCCGATGCAAACAGACTTCACAGATGCCCGCACTGTGTGCGCCGCATTCGCAGCAGCCAAAGATGGAATTTATGATACAGTAGTACTAGCCGCCCCACTTTATGCAACGCGCAAGTCGGCAGAATTGGGCCAGCTGCAAACATCGCGCGCCTCTTCACGCGCACCGACCAACGGCTGTAGCATTATCCGAGAGATGTGAACCATGAAAGGGAGGTAGCCATGGGCGTGCAGCGGCGTGATTTCCTTTTGTTGGCGACGTTAGCGGCAGTAGCACCTTCTGTGGCGGTCGCCTTCGGGCAAGCGGTGACGCCGGCGATCGGGCCAACCGGCAGCGGTGCGCAAGACGCCGCATCCATCCCGGATTTCTCCGGTATATGGAGTCATCCATATTGGCCCGGCTTCGAACCGCCGGCATCCGGCCCCGGTCCGGTGACGAATCGTTTGCGCCTGCGCGGCGGGCCACAAAGAGGCGTAAGCGATCCCAGGCAGCTTGTCGGCGATTACACCAATCCGATCCTGAAGCCCCAGGCGGCGGAATTCGTCAAGAAGCACGGCGAAATGGAGTTAAGCGGCGTTGGCTCTCCTACCCCGACCAACCAATGCTGGCCCGAACCCGTGCCTTACATTTTTTGGTCGATTGCAATGCGGATGCTCCAGCAATCGGACAAGATCATCATTCTCTACGGCGATCAAGTCCGTCACGTCCGCATGAATGAGCCTCATCCGGCGCAGGTGACGCCGTCCTTGTATGGGGATTCCGTCGCTCGTTACGAAGGTGATGTGCTGGTCGTAGACACCGTGGGGATCAGGACTGACCGGCCGTTTGCTATGGTCGACATGTATGGCACGCCATACACCCAGGCCCTGCATGTGGTGGAACGTTATCGCCTGCTCGATTACGAAGCGGCGAAAGAAGGGTTGGCACGAGGTGCAAAAGAAAATTTTCGCCTTCCGCCGGACATGATCCCGCCCGTCGCCGACAGCGACCCCAACTATCGGGGCAACCACCTGCAACTCAAATTCACGGTCGAAGATGAAGGCGTCTTTACGACCCCGTGGTCGGCGACCATAACTTATGGGCGCCCACCTATGGACGATGTCCGCGGATTTGGCGGAGCTGAATATGTCTGTGCCGAAAATCCGAGCTACTCCGGAAGGAAGCCCGCGGCGCCGACTGCAGACAAGCCGGATTTCTGAAAGTTGGTATGGCTCCTTGGCGTCGCAGCAGGTTTGGGGCATTTTCGACCCTCGTGCACGATCGTCATTGAGAGCAGCTTGTCCCCAAATAGCTTCCGTGCCCTGACCGGGTGCTGCTGACGGCAGAGTCCTCGATCAAAAAACTCGGAATATTCGTCCTGTTCTTACCTGCCGCGATGCTGGTGGCAGGATTATTCGGCATTATACACGATGAGATCAGCTATTCCGTCTCGAATGAATTTTTTACAAAATTCAAATTTATCCAGTTCCGGTTGCTCGACACGAATCTCTCCGACCGCTTTCGCGCGGGCCAAGTTGGCTTTCTGGCATCGTGGTGGATGGGAATACCGCTGGGTATTGTCTGCGGCTTGGCTGGTTTCATTCAGCGCTCGCCATCTCTCATGCGACATGCACTAATCTGCTCGCT
Organism: Xanthobacteraceae bacterium; assembly: GCA_030037185.1. Next base: position 16,537 of record JASHRR010000556.1, read on the forward strand.
ACCCGTCACTACCACCCTCACGTTTGCGATTGCACTTGTGGGCCTTGTCTATGGATGGCGCCGAACGGAGACGACCG
>JASHRR010000557.1 GCA_030037185.1 Xanthobacteraceae bacterium
CGATCACAGCATCACCGTGAAGGAGGGCGGCTTTGCGTCCAGGCGCACCCGCCCAGCCGGGTCCGGCGCGTCGTCGAATGGCACGGCACGCCGTGAGGGGGCGCCGCGCCGCCAACCATATGCGCCGGGAGCGAAGCCGCGTGCGGCGCCGATTGCCGATCTGATATCCCGGCAAGATCACGCGCCCCGGTCAAAACAGCCGGAAAACCACCGCAGGGAAAACCGGCAACCCGCTATTAAATCCGCTGTTCAGTTTCAGCGCGATTTGACCGGGAGGACGAACACTTGGCCGGGATAAATACGATCAGGATTTCGGATTTGGCCATGATTGGCTTCGTAAATGACGGTATATCGCGCTCCGTCGCCGTAGGCGGCCAGGCTGATCCGCCACAAACTGTCGCCCCGCGACACCACCGTGGTCGCCGCCTTGGGCGCTGCGGCAGGCGAGCCGGCGTTTGGCGCAAGTGCCGCGACGACGTCCTGCGAGGGGTTGAACGGAACCTCGGCGCGCGAGCGAATTGCGCCGGATTCCTGCTCCACCTCATCCACTCTGACCCGATAGCCCCCCTTGCTGCTCTCGTCGGGCGGGAAAGAGGGCCCGCTGCTGCCGGCAACCGTAAATGCAAATTGGCCATTCGCGGCGGCGGTCGTCGTTGCCAGGTAACTGTCGTTGAGATAAAGCCTGACGGCCGCGCGTGGCGGCGAGCGGCCGCTGACATAGAGCTTGCCGCCAGATTCGGTTTCGACCGTATCCACCACAACCGACCCGCCGGCAGGATCCGGCGCTGCCGGTTCCGACAGCACGACGCTTGGCTTGTCCGGTGTCATCAGCGCCACCACCGGCCGCTGTTTGCGGTTCTTCTCGAGCGCGACCACCACGCTCTCCTTCGACATTGCGAGGCGGCCGTCAGGCTGTTTCGATCGCAGCGTCAGCTCGGAATCCCCGGGAGGCAGAGGGGCGGGCACCATGGCGAATTGGCCGGACGCATCCGCCACCACCCGCGCGTGGACCTCGCCATTGCGCAACAATTCCACGCTTGCGCCGGGGGCGGCTCGGCCGGCGATCACGGCATCGCCTGACGGCTCGACGCGCGCCACGTCAAATGCCGGCCTGATCTGTTCCGCCAAACCCGTCTGCCCCGGGGCAGCAGGCACATTTTTTGGTACGGCCTGGACCGTCGCACTCAGGTTTCGATCCTGATCTTCGGCAGGTGACGGCAAAATCGCCGCTGAAATTCCGGCCGCGTCGACCGTGACCGGCCGCTGCCGAAGCGCCTTATTGATCGAAAGCGCCGCCCCTGCCGTCGCAAGAAGTGCGAGCGACCACACCACTATTCGGGTTGTCGATGCTCGAGCCATTTGTCCTTGACCGCCGATTTGCGTGGTCAGCGTCTTCGCGGCAGGCTTGCTGGAAAGCGATCGTGCGCTGATTGGTTCCGGTCAGCAAGCCGATATTCGATGCAGGCCCGGCAACGGTGCACAACAACCTGGCAATCTTGTGGCTTTCCATGGCGTTATCGTGAAAATTTCGGCCGATATCGGGCAGCCCCTGTCGCATTTAGCGCCCCGCGGTGCGCTCCCTCCCGCCTTGCCGGAGAGGCAAGGGGACGTTTGCGCAGGCACGAGCTTGCCACTCGCAATCAAAAGGCCTCCTCAGCCGGACTGTGCGCGAGGAGGGCGCAAATTCTGAGCCTCTACGCGCAAGAGAATAAAGAACCGGCGCCCGCAGGATTGCGCCTGCGGGTTAAACTTGCCGCCTATGAGGGTGTCCTACGGGCGTCCCGGGGCGCGTTTGCCTCGCGGCGGCAGCCGGCTCGGCCAGGACACGATGCGCTCTTCATACTCCTCAACGGTGAGATCTTCTTCCGAAGCTGCGACGCGGCCGCGCACCGAAATGCCGGCAGCGTGCACGGTGTCTCGATCGCCAGACAGCAGCGGATGCCACCAATAAAGATCGCGACCGCGGGCCACCAACCGGTAGGCGCAGGTTGGCGGCAGCCACTTGAGATCGGCAACATTTTCCGGCGACAATCTCACGCAATCTGCGACCAGCTCGCTGCGGTGCCGGTAGTCCTTGCATCGGCACGTGTTGCCGTCGAGCAGCCGGCAACCGACATCAGTGTAGTAGACTCGCCCCGTGTCCTCGTCCTCAAGCTTGTTGAGGCAGCACCGCCCGCAGCCGTCGCAGAGACTCTCCCACTCCTCCGGCGTCATCTCCGCGAGCGTCTTGTGGCGCCAAAACGGCAAATCGTCCATTGCGCAACTCCAAAGGCGTCGAGGGCGTTCACCGACAGACGGCGGATGAGCGGCCCCGGGTCGGCGCGACGATAAGCTGGGCACAACCCGCTGCCCCGTGGCGCATGACGCCGTCGGCTATTCTCGCGGTCCGACCGGGCGCGCGCCGGCCTCCGCCACTCCTGCCAAGGAACCCCCAACGCAACCGGCTCCTGCAGTGAGTTAACCCTTGGGCGAACCGGCAACAAGGGCATTGTGACGCGGATCGCGGCACAATACCTTGTACTGCGCGCATCCGTGTTGGCCGGGCGGCGGTCCTGGACGAGTTGGGAGCCGCCGACCGGAAGGACCGGTTGTCGCGTGTTGTCCATTTGACCGCAAGTCGCCCCGAAACGCCAGCCGGATCAAACCGTTTATGTAGTTGAATACGGCCCGCCATGACAACGTCGCATTAACAGTCCATAGGACCCATCGTGCAGAACCAGACTCCGTTCGATGATCAGCCCTCCTGGAGGCAGCGCCTCCGGACCTATTTGCTTGATTTCGATGCCCGCCTCGACTCCGGGCTGTTTCGCGGCGGCCGCCTGGCGCGCGAGGGGTTCGAGCGGTTCCGCGACTTGATGGATCGTTTCCACGTGGCCGGGTGGCGCCGCTGGGTGGTGGTGGAGCCGCTTTCCGAGCTTGCCACCTTCGGTGCCGGCGGATTGCTGTTAGCTCTCGCTCTTGCGGTGCCGGCATTCCGCGAGACGGCCGACGATGACTGGCTGAAAAAATCCGAGCTTGCCGTGGTTTTCCTCGATCGCTACGGCAACGAGATCGGCAGCCGCGGAATCAAGCATTCAAACGCCGTCGCGCTCGCGGATTTTCCCGACCATCTCATCAAGGCGGTGCTTGCGACCGAAGACCGGCGGTTCTATGACCATTTCGGGATCGACGTCTCAGGCACGTTCCGCGCCCTCGTCACCAATGCACGCGCCGGCGGCGTGGTGCAGGGCGGCTCCTCGATCACCCAACAGCTCGCCAAGAACCTGTTCCTCAACAATGAGCGCACCATCGAGCGCAAGGTGAAGGAAGCCTTCCTCGCCGTGTGGCTCGAGACGCGACTCACCAAGAACGAGATTCTCAAGCTCTATCTCGATCGCGCCTATATGGGCGGCGGTGCGTTCGGGGTCGATGCCGCCGCGCAGTTCTATTTCGGCAAATCGGCGCGGGACGTGAACCTTGCCGAGGCCGCGATGCTGGCCGGTCTTTTCAAGGCGCCTACCAAGTTTGCACCACATGTCAACCTGCCGGCGGCGCGGGCACGCGCAAATGTCGTGCTCGACAACCTGGTCGAGGCGGGTTTCATGACCGAAGGCCAGGTGTTCGGCGCGCGGCGCAATCCGGCGGTCGCGATCGACCGTCGCGATGAGGGGGCTCCCGGCTACTACCTCGACTATGCGTTCGACGAGATGAGGAGGCTCGTCGAAACCCCGGCCTTCCGCAACGTCTCGGATCGCGCCTTCGTGGTGCGCACGGCGATCGACCTCGGGCTGCAGCGGACCGCTGAGGACACGGTGGAGAGCATGATCCGCCAGTTCGGCCGCGACTATCATGCCAAGCAGGCCGCCGTGGTGGTGGCCGACCTCGATGGCGCGGTGCGCGCTATGGTGGGCGGTCTCGACT
>JASHRR010000558.1 GCA_030037185.1 Xanthobacteraceae bacterium
AACAACCTCGACGAAGCGCTGGCGATGATCGAGCGGGCATGCCGAGAGCGCAAGCCGGTTTCTGTCGGCGTGCTCGGTAATGCAGCCGAAATCCTGCCCGAGCTGGTGCGTCGCGACGTGAAGCCCGACGTGGTCACCGATCAGACATCCGCGCACGATCCGATCAATGGTTACCTCCCCGCAGGGTGGACCCTCGCCGATTGGGAAATGCGACGCGCAAGCGATCCGAAAGGCGTCGAAAGTGCGGCAAAGGAGTCGATGGCCGTTCACGTGCGCGCCATGTTGGAGTTTTGGCGGCGCGGCGTGCCGACCCTCGACTACGGCAACAACATTCGCCAGATGGCGAAAGAGATGGGCGTCAGAAACGCCTTTGATTTTCCCGGATTCGTGCCGGCCTACATCCGTCAACTGTTTTGCCGCGGCGTCGGTCCGTTCCGTTGGGCGGCGCTCTCGGGGGAGCCAGAGGACATTTTCCGCACCGATTGCAAGGTGAAGGAGCTGATGCCGCACGACAAGCATCTCCACAACTGGCTCGATATGGCAAAGACACGAATCAGGTTCCAAGGCCTGCCCGCGCGCATCTGTTGGGTCGGGCTCGGCGACCGGGATCGTCTTGGGCTTGCGTTCAACGAGATGGTTGCCCGCGGCGAACTCAGTGCGCCCATCGTGATCGGCCGCGATCATCTCGATTCGGGTTCCGTCGCCAGCCCCAACCGCGAGACCGAAGCGATGAAAGACGGCTCCGACGCTGTGTCCGATTGGCCGCTGCTCAACGCGCTCGTCAACTGCGCTTCCGGTGCAACGTGGGTGTCATTCCATCACGGCGGCGGCGTCGGCATCGGTTTTTCTCAGCACGCCGGAATGGTGGTGGTGTGCGATGGCACGGCGGAGGCGGCGCGACGGATCGAGCGCGTTTTATGGAACGATCCGGCGACGGGGGTCATGCGTCACGCCGACGCCGGCTACGAGGAAGCGATCGCATGCGCGCGGGCGCACCGGCTGAAGCTGCCCAGCCTGGCCCGGGAGTAACCGTCGCGTCCGGCTTGTTGGCCGCGCACCGCCGCGGCTGCGCCGTGCAGGTCTTGCGACCCCGCTACGCTGCAAGCTGATCTGCCGGCAGACCTGCCGCAGTAGGCCGGGATCCCAGGTGCGGGGGAGACGGTCGTGGGGTGCAGCTCTGACTTTCATCCCGGGCCGTCCAAGACCTGCACGAGAATCGGTCGATTGGTACGGGTGTCGTTCGCGGGCCGGATCCGGCCACTGCGCGCTGCGTGGCTCACAGGACCTGGCTCAGAAACCGCCGCGTGCGCTCGTCCCGGCAATTGGCAAAGAACTCCGCCGGCGCCCCATGCTCGACCACCACGCCACGATCGGTGAAATAGACTTGATCGGCGACCTCGCGCGCAAAGCCCATTTCGTGGGTGACGATGACGCAGGTCATACCGTCTTCGGCGAGTTCCCGGATGGTGATCAGCACCTCCTTCACGGTCTCGGGGTCGAGCGCCGCTGTCACCTCATCGAACAGCATGACAGCGGGTCGCATGGCGAGGCTCCGCGCGATGGCAACGCGCTGCTGCTGGCCGCCGGAAAGTTCTGCCGGATATGAATCCTCCTTGCCGTCGAGCCGTACCTTGCGCATCAGCGCGCGCGCTTCTTCTTCAACTTCCACCCGACTGCGTTTGAGTACGTGCAGAGGCGCCATCATGATGTTGGCGAGCGCGGTGCGGTGAGGGAACAGATTGTATTGCTGAAACACCATCCCAACCTTGCGGCGCAACGCGAGCTTATCGAGATTGGGATCGTTCACCTCCTGCCCCGCCACCAGAATGGAGCCGGAATCGATCGACACGAGCGCATTAATGCAGCGGAGCAGCGTCGATTTGCCGGCGCCTGACGGACCGATGATGCAGATCACTTCGCCTTTCATCACGTCGATCGAGATGCCGTCGATGACGGTTGTGACACCGAATTTCTTACGCACGTCACGCATGCGGATCAGCGGCGGCTCGGCGGGCCGGGGTACAGCCATTATGACACCTGGAAACGCCGTTCCAGCGCCACGGTCGCACGCGCGATCGGGTAGCAGTAAATGAAAAACCATGTCAGCAGGTAGAGATACATCGGCACCAGCAACTCGGCGCGGCCTTCGGAAGACAAGGCGTCGCCGGTCAGGGTCATCGCCTCGCTGACACCGACGATGGAGGTGAGCGGCGTCGCCACCACCAGGATAGCATAAAGATTCATCCACGGCGGCGTCATCCGCTTGATGCATTGCGGTAAGATGACCAGCCACAGAGTCTGCAGGCGTGTGAAGGCAAGCGCTTCGGATGCCTCCCATTGGCCGGCCGGAATCGACTGTACGGCGCCACGCACGAGTTCCGCGACGTTGGCCATAACCGGCAGTGCGAGGCCGACTGTCGATTTGACCCAGCCCGGCAGCGGCACGATAACGCCGCCGATGCGCAACTCGAACGGCAGCAGCAGAATGCAATAGAACAACAGCACGAGCCATGGGGCATTGCGGAAGAACTGAGTGATGAGCCACGATGTCGCCCTCACCGGCCGTGTGAGTGAAATAAGCCCGAGGCCGAGCGTCAGGCCGAGCACGGTGCCGATTGTCATCGCAAGAAAGCTCATGGCGACGTTGAGAGCGAAGCCCTGTGCCAGCAGCGGCGTCCATTTGACAATGGTGGCGAGGATCGATGGCTCGCCGGGGCCTGCCTGGGCTTCGCCGATGCCTACCGACAACGCAAGGACCACGATCAGAAAAACCCCGTTGCTGGCTGCGAATGGCGCGTGCGGCGATCCGGCGCCAGCTGATTGCAGCCGAAAGGGCTTGAGGACAGGAAGATTGGCGGAACCTGCCGCGGTCACTGCACATAGCCGGGAACACGCATCGCCCGCTCCCAGCGCCCCATGACATAGACCACAATGCCGACCAGCATGACGTAGACGACCAGCAGCACATTCATCATTTCCGGCACATTGAGCTCGTCCGACCAGATCTGATTTGCGACGTAAAGCATTTCCGGTACCGCGATCGCATAGGCAATGGTGGTAGTCTTCACCAAGTTGACGAGATTATTATTTAGTGCGGGCAGGCTGATGCGAAAGGCGAGCGGCAGGATCACGTGAATGTAGGCGCCGAGGCGGCTGTAGCCGAGCGCCTCAGCGGCGTCAGAGGTTTCCTTCGGCACCGCTTCGATGCCGGCCCGAAAAATCTCCACGTTGAATGCGCCGGCATAAAGCGAAAGGCAGATCGCGGCCCAGGTGAAGTTCGAGACGATCGGTACCGAGAGTCCAATCTCGTTTGTTACGCGCAGATACGATCCAAGCCCGAAATAGAAGAAGTAGAGCTGAATCAGCGGCGGGGTGTTACGGAAGAACTGGATATAGGCCGCCATGGCCGTACGAATAAGCGTCAGGCGCGATCTCTGAACACAGGCGCCCAGCACCCCAATCGCCACGCTGGCCACGATGCAGAGCGCCATCAGTCTCACCGAGGTGAGAAAACCGTTGATGAAGCGCGCGCGGTCGAACGCGTCATAGAAGATGGTGAGCTTGATGCCCGTAGAGGCATCGAGCTCTCGGAACCAGTCCCACAGCGGCGTGAGTTCCATCGTTCAGGGGGTCTGTTCGCGCGCCTTCTTAAGGAAAGCCGAGGACAGGATGCCCCACTTCTTTTCAGTCTCAATAAGCTTGCCGCTGCGGTGCCAGTCCGCGATGGTATTGGCGATGAACTTCCCCCATGGCCCGTCGCGTTCCTCAAGCCTGACGGCGGCGCCCCACGGCTCGGTCAGGATGGTCTCCAACGGCATTTCGAAGGATGCCCATTTGGGGTCGGCGAGACGCTCCTGGAAGGCGGTGTCGTCATAGAGCCAGCCGATGCAATTGCCCTGCTGCAGCGCGGTCTCGGCTTCGTTCTGTCCGCGGAAGGCAACGATATCGGCGCCGTACTTTTCCGCCACGTATTTGTTGTAGAAGGCGCCTTGAATGCCGCAGACCTTCTGGCCTTTGAGTTGCTCCCAGCGCTTGAGCGCAACCTTGCGATTGACGAATATGTTCGCGCCCGACGCGTAGTAGCTCGGCTCGACAATACCGACCGTCTTACGACGCTCGTCTGTGATGTTCATGGTAGCGAGCATGAGATCAATCTTGCCCTGCTGCAGGAATTGCAGGCGATTTGCGGAGACTACCGGCTCCAGCTCAAGCTTTGCGGCGAGGCGGCGGGCCACGTCCTTGGCGAGATCGGGCTCGAAGCCAACGATGTTTCCGCTCGAGTCGCGGAAGCCAAACGGCTTGTAGTCGGCCTTGGTACCGATGACCACGATGCCGCGCTGCTTGATCTTGTCGAGGGTTTGGGCGTGAAGCGGTAGCGAACACGGCGCAAAGCCGGCGACGGACGAAATAGCCGCAATGAGAAAGCGCTTCAACATCATGGTTGTTCCCTCAACATTGGCCAACGACCGGCAAGGTCAAATGCTACATCGGCGGCACCCGGATGTCATTGAGGCTAGATTGACAACCCCGGATACGGCCCTCGATCCCGGCACAGGCCTGCTCCAGCCGCCGCATGCACAGATGCGGGCCCGTGATTTCGGGCTCGAATCTTCCCCGCACGAAGAAGACACGCGAGGCGCCCTCGGCAGCTGATGGTGAGGCGTTCATCACAGGAGGCGATTTTTAACCTCGCTCGCGCCGGCCCGACTACGTTGAGACGAAGGGGCTGAACAAATGGAGGAGCTGTCGAGCTCGCCGTGGAGCACACCAAAGCCTGCGGGATTGCGTCCGGACCGCTACAGATCGAAGATCTGGTTGAGTTCGGGCATTTCGACCCGCGTATTGCCGAGTCGCGACGCGAACTTGTGCATGGCAGCTTCCTCCCCGTGGGTGAGGAACGTACGGCCGGCGCCAGTGTGCTGATGCCATTTCAATAGCTCCGCCTGATCGGCATGGGCCGAGAACCCGTTGATGGTGTGGATCCTGGCGCGTACC
>JASHRR010000559.1 GCA_030037185.1 Xanthobacteraceae bacterium
TCGTCAGATCATTGCTCGGTTCGACGCGCTGGCGACGACGTGGCGCGCTGTCGGTTCTCGTTGACGACGCCGTCGGGCACGGCGCGCATATCGGCTTCAATCAGGCGTTAGGCGCGCTTGAAGCGGTCCGAGAATGCTCCCCGCGACATGCAAACTGCTGACGCGTTTCGCTGTCACGGGCGCCCCGAAGGGCATTGCAATCATCCGGGCAAAAAAGGAAGCGGGCAAAGCAAAGCGCCTCCACCGTCGCGCCCGGCCACTTCGAGGTGTCGATTTTTCGACTGGCCGGTGTCTGGCGGAATGGTCTCGGCTTACTCAGAAATCCGGCGTATGGGCGGTCGGAACCGCGGCTTCCCTCCCGTTCGAAAAATACCCCAGTCTGCTTTCCGCACAGACATGTTCCTCCCAAAGGCCTAACGGGACCGCGTAAGTTATCGTCGCCTTCCACGGCATGGTGAAGACGCCCTCATCGTCAACGGTGAACTCAAGCTGGAGGTGCTTGCCGCGATAGTCCGGATCGAATTCCAGCGACTGGACGCCCCTTCCAAAGCGAATATTCTCTTTGCGGCCCCGTTCGATCGCCCCTTGCGCATCCGCATAATCGACGAGCCGGTAGCGTTCGACGACGTGGAGAGCGGCACTGAAAGGCGTGCCGTACATGTCGACCATCGCAAACGGCCCCATCTTGACGCCGACGGTATCGACCACCAGCGCATCGCCCTCATAGTGGCCGACCGAATCGCCGTACCAGGAGGGCGTCACTTTCGCCGGATGGGCCCCGTTCAACCGCACCTGGCGAAATTCGTGATTGCGCAGGTAGAGGAAAGTGACGTTTTCGGGCGTCTGCAGCATCTGCATGCCATGCTGAAAGAAAATATAGGGCACGCCTGAGGGCCAGCACTGATTGCTTGGCGTCGGATAGGTCTCGCCTCTGAGCGAGATTTCGCCGTACTTCCTCACCACTTCGGCAGCCCGCGGCTTGAGAATCGGGCTGGTGTAATCGCCGACAAACTGGTTGGCATTAGCACCGCCGTCGCGCGGTCCGCCGCGGATGCGCGATCTATTTACGATCGGGCCGGGCCCCGCCGCCGGCGGCTCGAAGCCCGGAAAGTAAGGGTGGGCCCAGATGCCGGAGAAATCCGGGACGGATGCAGCAGGCGCCAGCGCTTGCGCAAACACCGGCAGCGCCACCGCTGCGGCCAACATGGCGATGAAAAAATGCCGCTGCACCGTCATGCGTCCCTCCGTTAATGATTCGCTCGCCTATCCGGGCCGGCAGTCTAGCGGCTCCTTCAGCCAATCCGACAAGATCACAGTCGAGGATAGCAGTGGGTCCGTGTCGAGGTAAGAATGCCGTAAGGGCGAACCTGGGTTCACCCTTACGGACGCACGATGAGAACGACTCGCCCGTACAGAACGGAGTTCGCCCAACCGGAGCGTAGGGTCGGTTACGAAATTCTCGGGCTTTGCGATGATTAGCGCCGAAAGCCGGTGAGGTCGTGGCGACCGGGGAAACGACGATTGCTCGCAGAGCTGCCTTCTGGCTCTGCGACGCTCCTGGCCGACACCTGGTCAGGGCCTGATGGGCCTTCAACGGACGCCTGGCGAATCAGCCTTTAGCGCAGTTCCCGCAAGGTGGTGGGCAAACCATCGCGCAGCGTGATCGATCACTGCCTCCAGCGCTCCCGGTTCGGGAAAAAGGTGGCTCGCCCCTGGAACGATCTGTAATGCCCTCGGGCCTTTGAGGTGCGTCAACGCCTCCTCGTTGAGTTCAATCACCCCGTAGTCCGCGCCGCCGACAATCAGAAGAGTTGGCGTCCGAATTTCATCCAGCATCTGGCCTGCAAGATCGGGACGTCCACCGCGAGAGACGACGGCGCCGATCCGATCGCCTAGTCTTGCGGCGACCACGAGCGCGGCTGCTGCGCCAGTGCTCGCGCCGAATAAGCCAAGTGGACGGGGGTTCGGGAGGGATTCGCGGGCAAGCCAATTGATCGCATCGACAAGCCGTTCCGCCAAAAGCGGAACGTTGAATACATTCGCCCGGTCGGCTTCCTCGTCCGAACTCAGCAGATCGAATAGCAAGGTGCCAAAACCCTGCGCATTCAACCCTTCGGCCACCGCCATATTGCGCGGGCTGAAACGGCTGGAGCCGCTGCCGTGAGCGAACGCAATGACGGCATGGGCCTCGGTGGGAATCCGCAACGTCCCTGGCAGTCCGAGGGGCGCGATCCGCACGTCGCGGATCTCAAGCCCCGCTCCGGGTCTGCCTTTGTGAGCGGCGCGGCTTGCGACTGATTGGCTCATAATCCACTCAGCTTGATGACGTAAGGCGACAATGTCTTAATGCGACCGTGTGTCTGCTGAGGGCTGCGTCTTGAAGTCGCGAGTGGTGTGGCCGGGTGGCAGCTCTAGCATGCCAATAGATTTCTTCGCGGTCACCGGCGATCAATTCGCACTCTGGCTGCCGATCCGAAAGCAACTTCGGGCGCTAATCGTGACGAGCGCGCAACATCGCCAGAATCTGAGGCGGAATTTTCAGGATCGGCCGCCATCTGAGCAAATCAGACGAAAATAGAACGCACAGTCGAGGTGAAGAGTCGCGCTAGTGTCCAACCGCTCGCGCCTCGCAATCCCGAAGACCGATGCGCTTGATGCCGCCCGTCTGTGGGTGAGACGGATAGGCTCGCCGGCTGGCAAATACTCGCAATCAACGCCATCGGTCGCGGCGCCTGCTGCCGTACGAGGCTTACCGCTTTTCCGCGCCGCCATATCATGCGCAGCACGTCCGTCCGGGGCTTTAAGACCGGCGACATGGTCCTCCCCGAGGTGACGAAAGGCGCTGGCGCCGGGATTCATGTCCTGTTGGGGCACACCTGCGTGTCAACCACTCGGCCGGTGAGTACGTTCGCACCGATCCTCACGCCGCCGCCAAAACGCATTCCAACACGGCCGGGAGCTGGAACGCCACGCTCAAACGGGCGATAGCCGGGGCACTGGATTTCGGTCAAACACCTTGACCGGTATTGCACCGAGACGGTATTGCGCTGGAATCACCGCGAGCATGACGCCTTTGTGCGTTGCTTGGCGGCAATGCTGGTTGCTTGCTTTGGAAAGCGCGCGTTGCATGACCGAAGCGCCCAACACGATTATTCGTGGATTCAAGGGCTTTACCCGACCGCTGAACAAGCCGACCGTGTCCATCGATGGGCCGGATCGCTGCGATCCCTGTGGAACCGACTGGTGGACGCCGAGAAAGCCGAATACGCCATCTCGAAGAAATTCTTGGCAAAGCCGACCTGCAGCGCCTTGCCGTGAAGATGAAGACGACCACGCCGACTGGCTTGCCGATCTGCCAGCCCATGCGGTTCTCGATTGTGCCACTCGCCCCGACGATGCCCTGCGGACCCGCTTCAAACACCGCAAGGCTGGTCGAAGGTGGGGCTTTCCCAACCCAAAGAAGGAATTCGTTCGCGAGGCCGGCATTTATTGCGTCGGGCAAGCATTCGCTGATCGGATGGTAAAGGTGCCCAAAATGGGCGCGATCAAAATGCGCGGCGGTGAATTGCCTGATGGGCGCCTGCTTGCAGCTCGCATGTGGCGCGACGGCGACCGGTGGATGATTTCGGGGCAGTTTGAATGCGCCCGTCGGGCACTATTGCTTGCAAGCAATATGACGTTCGGCATTGACCTCGGCGTCTCGACGCTCGTTACCGCCTTCGCGGGCGAAGGTTTTCTAATCGAGCAAACGGCGCCACGCAAGCTTTGCAAGGCGCTGCCTAGGCTCCGCCGCGCCCACCGCCGGTTGAGTGCCGGACAGACAGGATCGGCGCGGCGTAAGGCGCAACGCATCCGTGTCAACACTCGCAAAGTGCGCGAGCGGCGAAACAACATCCTTCACCAGATTTCCCACCTGCTGACAGCCAAGGCAGGTGTCATCAAATTCGAGACGCTGACTGTCAAAGGCATGATGCGCAACTCGAGCTTGGCACTGAGCGTCGCCGACGCTGGTAGGTCCAGGTTGATAACGTTCACCGCGTACAAGGCCGATTGGCGAGGGCGGCTGGTCGGAAAAATCGACCCGTGGTTCCCATCGAGTCAGAGTTGTTGCCAATGCGGCTGCATCAATTCTGACATGAAGAACCTCAACCGGCGTGTTTTTGTTTGCGCCGAATGCGGGCACACTGAAGGCCGGGATCGCAACGCCTCGCGCAATGTCCACAGGTACGGCGAGGAACGCCGGAACCGGGGCGGCAACGACCCTACGTGCGGGGAGATCGGAGAGCAGGGCGTGCCATGCGGCGCGATCCCGGTGCCGGTCGCTGAACCGCGAATGAAGCAGGAGTGGTCAGTCATGGCTACCACGAATGTCAATAATTCCGACCCGATCTCTCGCTTCGCCACACGAGTAGCCTATGGGAGCAGTCAGCTGCCGCGACTTGCCTGGTACCTCGGTCACGGCATGGTCATGCGGCAATTATCCGAGATGGCCCGCCGGCGCGCTGTCGCCAGCACGCGGCCCCCGGCCTTTACCGGCGCGCCGGTGCCGGACCGCCAGCGCCTTTACGCCGACATGGCAGCCCTTTTCCGGCAGGACCTCGCCAACGTCGAAGCGGGAATCTATCCTTTGCCAGCTGATCATGACGGTTCATTGCTGACGATGCTCCGCCGATCGCGCATGTTCTTCGCGGATCTGCCCGACATCCACCGCCGTCGTGAAAGCGGTCAATACTTGCAAGTGCGCAGCGAGGACACAAACTCCAGACGACCGGCCTATTATCTGCAGAATTTTCATTTCCAGTCAGGTGGCTGGATGACGCTTGATTCGGCGAAGCGCTACGACACCCAAGTCGAGGTGCTTCTTAATGGAACCGCCAATGCTACGCGGCGACAGGCGCTGCGGCCGCTCTACGAGGTATTTTCCGGGCGCGACCAGCGTCATCTCAGGCTTCTCGACGTCGGCTGCGGCACCGGGCGCGCCCTCGACTTTTTCAAACAAGCGTGGCCGCGGCTCCCCGCCCTCGGCATCGACATGTCTGTGGCTTATGTCGCAGAGGCGAGACGCCATCTGAAGCGATGGTGCTGGATCGATTTCATTATTGCCAATGCAGAGGCCATTCCTCTCGAGGAGCAAAGCCAGGATGCGGTAACGTGCATTTTCATGTTCCACGAGCTGCCGCCGAAAGTGCGGCGCATTGTCTTTAACGAGTTCGCCCGCCTATTGAAACCCGGTGGGCGTCTTGTTCTCGTGGACTCGCTCCAGACAGGTGACGAGCCGTATTACGACGGCCTGCTTGAGCTATTTCCTCAGAGCTATCACGAACCCTATTATCTGAGTTATCTCAGGGAGGATTTCGGCACGATGGCAACAGCTTGCGGCCTCACGCATGTCCGTGATGTCAACGCCTTCGTATCCAAGGTGATGGTTTTTGATAAGCGATGAAAATGCCGGTCGGATACGGCCGGTCGCGTTGGCCTTTCTCGTTCCGTCCTGGCAGTTTCGCGAACGCGTCGTCAATGGGAGCGCCGCGAGTTCACGGCACTATCCACGAGTCCGACGAAGGTCGCCATCCAAGCAACAATAGCCGCGATCATAAATGCATAGGACAGCGGCATCAGATACGAGGCGCCCACAATTTCAGCCAACCAGTACGTGCTTGCGGAATACATGCCCAGCGGGAACACCCCGCCCCAGCAGAGCGGGCCATAAGCGAACGGCACGCCGCAAATGAGGTGCCGCCGTACACCAAGCGCGATCAGGATCGGGATCCACCAGCTCCCGACGGACCAGAAGAACAGCGTCAAACCTTTCTCGAAAGGCACCAACTCCGCAACCAGAGGAGAAGGCGCGGCGTGTGCGACGAGGGTGGCGCCAGCCGCCGTCGATATCGCCGCCGAACCCATGTTGATCCAATAGAGCGGCGTGACATCCAGTGCCGACATCGGCAGGAACGTGCACCGCAGGAAGATCAGCGTCGTCAGCCACAGATATAGCCCTCCGCCGCTCAGCCACAGGCTCAGGGCCGTGAACATGAGCGCCCCTTGAGCGTGGGCGGAGACGAACGAGGGAACTATCAAGACCGTTAGAATAGAAACGGATTGCGTGGCTACGACGATGACGAGCCAACCGCCATTAATCCCCTCCGTGAGGCTGGGCTTGTCCACCTTGATAGTGAGCATCGCCAGCACCCCATAGGTTACCACGATCCACAACGCTGCGGCGATAATCCAGCAGAAAATAGCAAAACCCGCGGCCTCCATCTGAAGCACGAGCCCGCTACCGAACACGCCGAACGCCGCTATGACGGTGAAGAAGCCGACGCCACGACTGTGGCTGCGCAAATCGGCGGCGAACGCTTGCGGATATCGCACGATGCGCGTACCCGTCACCACGATCAGACTGATAAAAAACAAAGCGTTCAGCCAGAATAGCACGCTTGGGAGGACGTATATGCCGTGCAGATGCGTCGCAAGCGCCACGATGCCGGTGGCCATTATTAGCGCGAAATACGCGGGATGCAGGGTCTCCAGATTGTCTGGTGGCCCTCGTTCAAATCGGAGTTTCATGATCGAGCGCGTATCAACATGTTACGCGGGCCCGCGGACTTGGCAATCGCGACAATGCCACGCCGTCGGCGAGTCGTTCCCAGTATGGGCCTTTCCCGCTGATGTCAATGCTTGCGCGCCGGGAGAGTTAACCACGCCGGCGCGAACATCCTGCAGCAAACGGTAACGCGCAAGAGGAATGGCCTTAGAGACGAAGCCCGCCGTCGATCTCCAAAACTCGTCCAGTGTAGTAGTCGTTTTGTAACGTGAAGAGGACGGCGCCGGCGATATCCTCAGGTCTGGCAAGCCGCCTCAACGGAATCGTCGAGATAATCCTGTCGAGAATTTTTGGCGGGATGTTGGCTACCATTCGCGTATCGCAAAATCCCGGCGCGATGGCGGCTACGCGGATCTTGTGGCGTGCAAGCTCCTTCGCCCAAGTCACTGTCATCGCGGCAACGCCGGCCTTGGCAGCTGAGTAGTTGGTCTGGCCGACATTGCCGGCGCGTGAGATGCTGGAAATGTTTAC
>JASHRR010000560.1 GCA_030037185.1 Xanthobacteraceae bacterium
CCCAAATCCAACCGAAAGGCCAAACGCGACTGCGATTTCGCACTTTACCGCGAGCGCAACCTCATCGAGCGCTTCTTCAATAAAATTAAGCACTTTCGGGGCATCGCGACTCGCTACGACAAACTCGCCCGAAATTTTCTCGCAGCGGTCCAACTGGTCGCGACTATCATCCTTCTCAACTGAGGACAGGCCCTAGATTAGCATTTTGAATTTGCATAGCTTTTAACAATTATCATTCAGTGTGATAATTTCGCTACAGTTTCGGTAAATAAAATTCAGACGAAGATATATCGTTGTCCACCGCCGTTGTGCAGACGACCAGAAGCGAAGACGAGTGAAGCGGAATCCCCGGCGGCAATCCAAGCCGACGTCAGCGCGGTAGTGCGAGAGCTGGAGGAGGGCAGGATTGATGAGCAGGAAGCCCGGCGGCGCCTTGATGTGCTCAAGGACAGGGTGGACAGTCTCCCCTCCCAACCGCAGCCGGCAAGAGGCTCGGCCGCAAGAGGCTTTTGACAGGAAGCCCAGCCCATCGTGCTGCTGAACAGCGCTACGCTTGAGCCAAGGCCCACCGAGGTGACTAACGTCATCCGTCTGCCGCCGCCACCGACCGTCCCCAAAACCGCCGCAACGTCCGGCGGCGCGGAAGCCAAGGCGGTTGGCCGCGAAAAGCAGAAACAGCCCGATGGCGCGGATATATCGGCGAAGCGGAATACGAGCGGCGGCTTGCCGAGATTGAGATGGCGGTGCGGCAGACATACGTCGCGGCTTAAGGCCGGGAACCCTGTGCTACCGGCAGAGGTCTATTTGCAGCGTGGATGCGTTCGTTTGCGCTCGGGTGATAAGGAGCCTGCTCAATAGGGGCAGCCATGAACACCGCGCCGCTTTATGTGATGCAAGGCAGTTGCTTGCGTCAAAAAAAGGCCGCACCGCTAACCCCGAGCGGCGGTTAATTCCGATGACATCGGCGATAGACACGAGCCCAGGCGATCTGGGGTTCGTCGCGGATTAGCGGGGAGTGGTCTGCCTCTCGGTAACGTCTGTGTGCGTGATCCGGGGCTAGGTGCGGCGCCGATTTTTCGTCCCAATTTTCGTCACAACTGGATAGACTTGGACGGCACAGGACAGGATATTGCTATCGGGAGGTCCTGCAGAAGTGTTCATAGACAGGACATTTCGACATGCGGCATGGCGGGACGAGATCATGTCTGCACACTCTTTGGACCTGCATTCGAGATCTGATGCTGTCCCTTGATTCGACCGGGCACCAGCCTTGCGCCGCCTTCAATCAAAGCGGGAACTCTCTATATGCTGGCCGGTGAACAAAACCAACTGATGACTCGGACGGGTCCCGCAACGCCGATGGGCAATTTGTTGCGGCGGTACTGGATTCCCATCCTCCTGACCGAGGAATTGCCCGAAAACGACTGCCCGCCAGTGCGCGTCAAGCTTCTCTGCGAGCGCCTGCTCGCCTGGCGGGATACCCAGGGCCGTTACGCGCTGCACGACGAATTCTGTGCCCACCGCGGCGCTTCGCTGTGGTTCGGCCGTAACGAGGAAAACGGGCTGCGCTGCGCCTATCACGGCTGGAAATACAACCACACCGGCCAGTGCGTGAATGTGCCGTCGGAGCCTCAGGAAAGCGGCTTGTGCAACAACATCAAACTGAAATCCTATCCACTGGTCGAGCGCGGCGGGATTTTATGGGCTTACCTGGGGCCGCCGGAACCCGAGCCGCCGCCACCCGCATTTGAGTGGGTAGATCTTGCCCCAACACACCGGTACATCACCAAGCGCCTGCAACAATGCAATTACCTGCAGGCGATGGAAGGCGGCCTTGATTCCAGCCATGTCTCCTTCCTCCACAGCGGCGAACTTCATACCGATCCGCTGCATCGCCTCACCAGGGGGGCAGACTATCAGCAGGACCGCAAACCAAAGTTCGAGGTCATCGACACGCCGGGCGGCCTGCAGATCGGCGCGCGCCGCAATGCCGAGCCGGGCCACTATTACTGGCGCATCACCCAGTGGATCATGCCTTGGTATACAATGGTGCCGCCCTACGGCGACAACGCGCTCAATGCGCATGCCTTCGTGCCGATCGATGACGAGAATTGTTTCGTTTGGACGTTCACCTATCATCCTGTACGGCCGTTGAGCGCAGTCGAACTCGACACCATGCGCCTGGGCGGCGGCGTTCATGTTCAGTTCGTTCCCGCCACATTTCGGCCGATCATCAACAAGGACAACGACTACATGATCGACCGCCGCGCCCAAAAGGCGGGCCGCACCTATAGCGGCGTCAGCGGCATCGCCATGCAGGATGCTGCTGTGCAGGAGAGCATGGGCCCGATCCAGGATCGCACCAAGGAGAATCTCGTCTCGACGGACAACGCGATCATCATGGCGCGCCATCGCCTTCGCCGGGCCGCGCTCGCCCTGCAGCCCGGCACGCCACCGCCGGGGTTGGCGCCGGAATGCCAGCGCGTACGCTCCGCCACCTTTGTGCTTCCGCTCGACGTCCCCTTTGCCGAGGCCAAGTGCGAGGACCTGAAGGCGAGACTGGGCATCGCTCATACCTCGATCTGAGCGGAGCGCGGCCATGACCGGCGAACTCGACCCCCGCGCGGCCGGCGCGCACCGGCTCAAGGACAAGGTGTGCATCGTCACCGGCGCCGGGCAGGGGATCGGTCGTGCGACGGCGCGGCGCCTCGGGCAGGAAGGCGGCAAAATCGTCATCGCGGATCGCGTCGACAAGGGTGCAACCGAGGCAGTGATGGAGTTGCGCGGATGCGGGGTCGATGCGACCAAGACGCTTGTCGATGTGAGCACCTTTGCGGGCGCCCAGGAATTGATGCAGGCCGCTCTGGCCGCGTATGGTCGTATCGACGTGCTCGTAAACAACGCCGGCGGGACGATTTGGATCAAGCCATACCACCTTTACACCGAACAGGAGGTCAAGCTTGAGCTCGAGCGTTCGCTTTATCCGACGCTCTGGTGCTGCCTGGCGGCGTTGCGGGTGATGATTACGCAGCAGTCAGGCTCGATCGTCAACGTTGGCTCGCAGTCAACCCGCGGCCTCTATCGCCTCCCTTATGCGGCAAGCAAAGGCGGCATCGCGGCTCTGACAAAGGTGCTCGCCATGGAATACGGCCGCTACGGCATCCGCGTGAACACGGTGGCGCCCGGCGGGACGGACATCACCGATCGCGTGACGCCGCGGCGAATGATTCGGCCCGGCTTGTTGGCCGACGAAAGCCCCGAGACGGAAGACTATCGACTGGAAATGGCGGCAGACATTCGCAACCAGCAGGCGCTGCGGCGGCGCGGGTTGCCCGAGGAGCAGGCGGCTGCCATTGCATTCCTCGCCTCCGAGGATGCAAGCTTCATCACCGGACAGGTCATCAGCTGCAGTGGCGGACAATCATAGCGGCGCCGCCGCCGTGATACTGTCCATGGTCAGATGCAAGGGTCATATTGCGCGAAACAAAGGTGGGCAAATGCTTGGAGAGCGTGGAGGCCCTGCGATAAGCTCGCAGCCGCGGACTACCGGAAGAGGACGACATCCTTGCAGACTGCCATCGCCACCGTTTGCCTGAGCGGCACGCTCAATGAAAAGCTCGAAGCGATCGCCGCCGCGCGCTTCAAGGGGGTGGAGATTTTCGAGAACGACCTGTTGTCGTTTGACGGCACCCCGGCCCAGGTCGGCCGCAGGATCAAGGATCTCGGCCTTGCGGCGGTTACCTTCCAGCCGTTTCGCGACTTCGAGGGAATGCCGCAACCGCTGCGCACGAAGGCGTTCGCCCGCGCCGAACGCAAGTTCGACCTGATGGGCGAGCTCGGTTGCGATCTCCTGATGATCTGCAGCAACGTGTCGCCCGATTCCCTCGGCGGCATTGACCGCGCCGCGGCCGACTTCCGCGAGCTCGGCGAGCGAGCGGCAAGACGGGGCGTGCGTGTCGGCTTCGAGGCGCTCGCATGGGGAAGGCACATCAGCGACTATCGCGACGCCTGGGAGGTCGTGCGCCGCGCCGATCATCCTGCCGTCGGACTGGTGCTTGACAGCTTCCACGTGCTCACGCGCGGCACCGATCTCAATGCGATGTGCGCCATTCCGAAGGACCGCATCTTCCTGGTCCAGATCGCCGACGCGCCCAAGCTCAACATGGACTACCTTTCCTGGAGCCGCCATTACCGCTGCTTTCCCGGGCAAGGCGAGCTCGCCATCGACCCGTTCATGGACGCCCTGCAGGCAACCGGTTTCGATGGACTCGTTTCACTGGAAATCTTCAACGACAGCTTCCGAGCTGGATCCGCGCGCTACGTCGCAATCGATGGCCAGCGTTCGCTGCTTGTGATGCTTGACGAGCTGCGGCAGCGGACCGCAGCGCCGGTCAGGGGATTGCCGCAACTGCCGTCGCGTGCGCATTGCCGCGGTATCGATTTCATCGAGTTCGCATTGGACGAAGCAGCTGCCGCAACCTTCGAGACGGCATTGAGCACGCTCGGCTTCGCCAGGGCCGGCGTCCACAAATCGAAGGCGGTGACGCGCTGGCGGCAGGGGGACATCAATCTGGTAGTCAACTGCGACAAGGAAGGGTTCGCCCATTCCTTCAACATCACTCACGGCTCGGCCGTCTGCGCGATGGCGCTGAAGGTTGATGACGCCGCTGCAACGCTCAGCCGCGCCGCGGAGCTCCTCGACCTGCCATTCCGGCAAGTGGTGCGGACCGGCGAGATCGACATTCCGGCCGTGCGCGGGCTCGGCGGCAGCCTGGTTTATTTCATTGACGATAAGACCGATCTGGGCCGCCATTGGGAGATCGACTTCGACACGCCGCGATCGTCTGCTGGCGGCTCGCCGGTGTGGGACGCGGGGCTGATCGCCTTCGACCATGTCTCGCAGTCGATGCAGCACGAGGAGATGCTCACCTGGCTCCTGTTCTACACCTCGCTCCTCGCTGTGCAGAAGACGCCGGCTCAGGATGTGCTCGACCCGGGCGGGATCGTGCACAGCCAAGTCGTTGAAACCCCAGATGGCGCATTTCGGCTTGTGCTCAATGCCTCCCAGAGCCGCCAGACTCTGTCGTCACGGTTCCTGACCGACCTGTTCGGCTCCGGAGTGCAGCACATCGCGTTTGTGACAAGCGATATCTTTGCGACCGCTAAGCAGCTGCGGGCAAGGGGGATCGAACTGCTGGCAATCCCGGAAAACTACTATGACGATCTCGAGGTCCGCTTCGATTTTCAGCCGGGCGCGCTCGACCGGCTGCGCGCGAACGACGTCCTCTACGACCGTCAAGGGACCGGGGAATATTTCCAGATCTACACCAAGACTTTCGACGGCGGATTTTTCTTTGAGATCGTGGAGCGGCGCGCCTACGCGGGCTTTGGCGCCGCCAACGCGGCGATCCGCCTCGCCGCCCAGACTCGCCTTGTGCGCGATCCGGTCGGCTTAGGGCGCTGATCGCGTTGATGGGATCCCGTGAAACCAATCGTATCACACGATCCCGCGCTGTCGCGGCCGTCTCAAAGCATGGCGACGGGCACGCTCTCGCTTGGGGCGCGTGTTCGCGACCATCCTTCGCCAGCGCTAAAGGAGCGTGATCTCGGCACAAGGGTATTCAGCACGGCTGTAGAGATATTTGCATGTTCGGAAGGTCGTCGTCTTTTTGGCGCCGTCGGCGTTTGCACCAGGAACCGGTCATGAGCCGCATCGCAGCTCAGTGGAAATTGCTCCGCACGCAAATGCTGGAACACAGGGCTCAGCTGAGCCTTTCCGTCCGGGTGACGACAGCGGCTATGGCGAGCTTCATCCTTTCCCAGGTGCTGCATCTTCCTGTGCCGCTGTGGGCCGTGTTGACGGCGGTGATCTTGACACAGGTGAGTTTCGGCAGGTCGCTGAAGGCGACGATCGACTACATGGTCGGCACTGTTGGCGGCGCCATCTACACGGGCGTGCTCGCTACGCTGGTACCCCATGCGAGCGAGATCGCGCTGGCGGGGGTCCTGGTCCTGGCCGTCGGGCCATTGGCGTTGCTCGGAGCGGTCAACTCACGCTTCAACGTCGCGACGTTCACGGGAGTGATGGTGCTGTTGTTGCCCGGAATCGTCCATGGGAGCCCGATCGAGTCCGCATTCTATCGGGTCGTGGAGGTCGCGGTCGGAAGCATCACTGCGCTGGCCGTGTCGCTGGTGATACTGCCCACGCGCGCCCACTCTCTGGCGATCGAAGCGGCAGCCGAGATGCTCGATTTCGCGGCGCGGTCCATTCCTGAGTTGTTCAGCGGCTTCACCCAAGCATGCGATGCATCGGCGATGGGAAGCATCCAGGACAGGATTGGTCAGGCCATTGCGCGGTTGCAGACGATCGCTGCGGAGGCCAAGCATGAGCGGATAAGCTTTCTCGAAGCGGAGCCCGAACTGGCGCCTTTGCTGCGCACGCTGCTGCGGCTGCGCCACGACCTCGTCATGGTTGGACGGGCCGCCACCCAGCCGCTGCCCGACACCATCCGCCAGCGGCTCGGACCGGCGCTGGCGCGGGTTGCGGAAAGCGCAGCCGACTATCTTCGCCAGAGCGGACAAGCGCTGGCCGCCCGGCATGCGGGATCGCCGCTCGCCGCGGCCGAAGCAACACTCGACGGCTGCGCCGAGGCATTCGCGGCGATCCGGCGTGAGCACCTCACGCCGGGTCTGCCGGTAGATACGGTCGAGCGCATCTTCGCGTTGGGGTTCGCGCTCGAACAGCTGCGCCACAATTTCCGCGACCTCCAACGCTGCGTGCGGCAGGCGGCGCGCACGAAGTGATTGCCTCACTGCGATCCCTTCTTCGTCGCCTCTGCCGAGGCCTTCTCGGCGGCGCGCGCACCGGCGAGGATGCTGGCCATCGCGTAATTGCCCTCGTGACACGCGTATTCGTAGATTTCATCGTCGCTCTTGCGCATCGGAACGACTGCTGTCCACGCTCTCGTCCACACTGTCGCATCTTCGACCGTGAATTGGTAGTTGAGCGTATCAGCGCTGGTGCGGGTGAAGCGCTCGATCAGATGCGTGTTCGCACTCGAGTTTGGCAGGCTGGTCTCACGTTTGAAATTTATCGTGTCGACAACCAGCGTGTCGCCCTCGAAATGGCCGCGCGAGTCTCCCTTCCATTGGCGAAGGTGCCCGTGGGGACGTCCATCCAAAGGTATAATGCGCGCGTCGTGGACCATTTCGTTGAGAATCACCACGTATTGCGGGGTCTGGAACAGCTGGAAGTTATTGTTGTAGGCGCCCGGCGTCATAGGCGGTCCGGCGTTGAGGCCGACAAGGCAACGCTCCTGCAGAGGCCGGTCCTCCCACGAGTCGGCGTGGGGATGGCCAAGCTGCGTATCGCGTTGATCGGCGGCACGCAGCTCCGCGCGCTTCTTGCCTTCTGGCGTCATCTCGGGAAGGCGGCCATTGGGCGGATCGACGATCAGCGACGTGCGCCTGGTCCCGACCACCTTGTTGCCGCGGTCGTACCAGAACTCGTTGTAAGGAACAACGCCGCCCGGCGGATACATCAAACCGCCGAGCTCAGGATCGATTAGATCACGGTTCTGGCGTTGATTTTCTTCCTTTTCAAAGTTCGCGGCTTCCTCCTCGGTGAAAAACTCCTTGGTCCCAAGCGACACGGGCCGCTCCATCGGCGTGATCGTGCGGTAGTCCCACACTCCCTGGAGGTCCGGCTGACCGTCCGCCGTTCGTGGAACTGTCCAGGTCTCGCCTGCGGCGGCTGCGGGCGTCAGCAACGCAGCCGCCATGATGACCGACAAACTACCCATGGAAGTGAGAAGTCGATGGCTCATATGAAACCTCCCTTGTCACTTGCTTGGTTGCTTGCGAAGATGCCCGTACATCAGCTCCTCCGCGAACTCCACGCACTTGAATTCCATCAGCTGAGCGTTCTTCTCCAACCGACGATAGAGCGGCATGCTCATTTTCCAAGGCCGCGAAAATACTTTGGAATCATCGATGGTGGCTTGGTAGGTGAGGGCGTCAGGGGTCGCGGGTGTGTAGCGTTCGACCACATGCAGGGCGTCGCTGTGAAAATTCCCGGCCCTGTCAAACCAGGTCTGATCATTCAAGCGCGTCACGTCGACGACCAGAGTCTCGCCCTCCCAGTGGCCGACGGAGTGACCCATCCAGCTATCGACGGGGTTCGCTGGCACGTTGTCCATGTAGATCGTGCGAGTGGCGCCCGCATACTCATAGGCGATCAGGATATATTTCGGGGTCTGAACAATTTGAAACGGAAAGGGCATGTAAGTCGCCCGCGGCACCCCGGGCAAATAACACTTGACCTCCGGGTCGGCGGTCAAACGATTTTCAAAGTTCTCTTTCTTTTTCGCCGCGGCTGCCGGCAAGTAGGGGATCTCATTGCCCTCAACGACGCCGAGCCCCGCTGGAACTGCGCCCGCCGCACCGAGAGCGACCACCGGTCCCGATTGTGCCGCATGCTCCTGGATATTCCAGTTCGCTGTGTTGAGGGTCTGCCAGATGCCGTTCAAGTCCGGCTTGCCATCCGCCGTCCGCGGCGCCTTGTAGACCTCGGCCCCGCTCGCGACCGGCATCGCGCCGAGCGGGAGCGCGGCCATGAAGGCGGCCGCAGCACTCGCAAATATCACGCTTGTGAGCCGATTACCCATTGCGTCTCCTCTCCGCCACCCGGCATGGCAGCCGCCGCTATCCCCACATTACGTTAGCCCAACTTAGGATGCCTAAGTTGGGTTAGCTTGTCAGCCTGCTTCGGTTAGTCAATCGTTTTCTAAAGGCGCCGCGAGGGCGGGCACGCTTGGCCTCGCCGCCCTGCGACGCTTGCGCACGAGCGCAATGCACGCTAATTGCGACTGGCGGCCTGCTTATCCTGCGGATACCAGAATGTCTGGTGGCAGCCCTCGCAGACCGGCTCCATTCGACCACCGATGTCCTCCAGCATCGGAACGTCTTTGGCCTCACTCGCCCGTAACGCTTCCAGGCCGAGCGCCTGCAATGCCTTAGCAAAGGCATTAAAACTCTTTCGTTTCTTGTTTATAAGCCCGGTTATCTCGGCCGGCTCCAGCTCCACCCCCGGGGCCTCTGATTTGGCTCCGACCGGAGCGGCCTTGCGACCCTGCATCATCAGCAGGTTCGCGCCTTCGACTATTCGAACAGCCGCACGGCGCACATTGAGCCAGTCCTCCGGCGTCTTGGGAGACATGTCCTGCGTCCCCTGTTGATCGATAACCGTGCCTGCGGCTCCCCAAAGGACGTCCGCGGAGGGATCGACGATCGATTCCATGAGATCTTTTACAGAGGAGTAGACCTGGCGGTCGCTCGCAGCTTTGCTGGAGGGAGCCCCGCACCGAGCCGGGTGAGCGCCTCGGGTGATTTCATTGGCTTGATTTGTGGGTTTATCGGCTTGCTCGGCGCAGGCCTTTGCGGCTTTTCGCTGGGCAATGGCGAACGAGGATGACGATACCGCGATTGCTCCCAAGGCCGCCATGCACAAGGCCGCGGCGATTTGCCGTCTCATCTTGCCATCTCCTTCAAATGGACCGGGTCTGTCATGGTAGCGCCTGCGCGCTTGTTCGAAAACAGGGCGTCCCAATCGCCTTGATCGGATCAGTCGCGAGGCGGACGTTCTCATTGACTGGCAGCGGCGGTTAGTTCAGCAACGATGTCCTCCTTCATGGCGGCCTCGATGGCGAGCATGATTCGATGGGAGGTCAATCCGTCCACGACGCGATGATCCATCAGCACCTGGGCCAGCAAGTCGCCGTCGGCATCGAGGCTTCCGTAAATCAGGCTGAACGAGATCGGAGTTGTCGATTGCATCACCTGCGCCCGCCGCACCGGAAATGAATGCACTGAGTACGTCCCGAAATACTGGGATCGCAGCCACCCGGACCACTGCAGCGCGAAACTCCACAACGGCCGCCTGACGATCCAAGGCAGGCGGGAAAAACGGATCAGGCGTCGATATCCGCCGACGCTCTCGACCGGCCGTCGCTTGAGGCCACGCAGAATAACGTCGATTTCCGCCAAGCTGAGCAATTCCGGGCGCTTGATCTGGTCGAAAAATACGGCACGCTGGCCGTTCCACTCGCGCTCCACCACCATTGTTGCAACCGGATAGGGATGCAGGTAGAGCCGCGGCCATGGAAACGGCAGGTAGGCGATTCGCAATTCCGGCCATTTTCGGGAGGCGAGCGCGACTGCTTTCACCCAGATCGCACCCCACCCGATCGGCGGGCGCCGCGTTTTACGGGCAACCGCGACCTGCGCAAGGTTGATGCGCCAATTTCCTGCGACGACTTGGGACTTTTTGCCGAAATGAACGACGTCGCGCATCCACCGGCGGTGGAGGGGAACAGGTGACCAGCGGCGATCGGGGCTCACCGCGCGACCAGACTTTGGCAGCGGAGAACGCCGCGCGCGTGTTGGCGCGCACCTTGAACCGTAACCCACGCCTGAAGGCGGGGGCTTTTGCCCCAGCCGGCGGGTGTCGGGCTTCTCTCTCGCCTCATACCAAGCGCGGAGCCTGAGGGGCCAAGGTTACAACAGCGGCCCAGGATGGCCGGATATTCCGTAACGTCGCTTGGGTCTTTCGATATTTGCGGGTAGCGCCGGCCTCGTCGCCGCGCTGCACGTTGCTGGCGTCATTGCCGCGCTCGAGCCTATCGAGGGGCGGCTTCCACTGCTCCTTCGCGGTCGGCGTCAGTTGCCGATTCACCACCACCTTCATGCCTTCAGGTCTAGAGGAGTTCTCGTTATGTTTCAACACTTGCTCCGCGCTTCCTCCCCGATGCCTAAAGGGGGGCTGCCGCAGCGGTGGGTCCGGTCAATACCCGTCCGTGATGCAATTGCATGCAATCGACACCTGCTCCTTCCTGCGGCCTTACATCGAGATTGCGGGTTTGACACCCAAGCCGGCATCCCCTAAAAGCTGCATGGGATGCGGGCCTGATGGCCCGCGTTGCGTTTCGCGACCCGCGGTTTGCGCCTTCACTCGGAGCGCGTGAACCTGTCGGCGCCCCTGCCAACCTACCCGCGACCCGGGGAGGGAAGGGGAGGGTGCAGAGGAGGGCGCGATCCTCAAAATCACCAATAATCAATGGGTTGCGCCTTGCGGTGCAAGCCCGCAGTGAGGACGCGAATGACAAAGCGAGTTGAGGCGAAGCACAAGCTCGATCGCCGTATGGGCCAGAACATCTGGGGCCGCCCCAAGAGCCCCGTCAATCGCCGCGAATACGGGCCCGGCCAGCACGGCCAACGCCGCAAGGGCAAGCTCTCCGACTTCGGCGTGCAGCTGCGCGCCAAGCAGAAGCTTAAGGGCTACTACGCCAATATTTCCGAGAAGCAGTTTCGCAGTATCTACGGTGACGCGATCCGCATGAGGGGCGACTCCGGTGCCAACCTGATCGGCCTCCTGGAACGCCGGCTCGACGCCGTGATCTATCGCGCCAAGTTCGTACCGACCGTGTTCGCGGCCCGCCAGTTCATCAACCACGGCCACGTCAAGGTGAACGGCCGCCGGGTCAACATCCCGAGTTTCCAAATGAAGGTCGGCGACGTGGTCGAGGTCAAGGACAAGTCCAAGCAACTCGCCCTGGTGCTAGAAGCCACCGGCCTCGCCGAGCGCGACGTGCCAGACTACATCGAGGTCGACCACGGCAAGATGACCGCCAAGCTTGCGCGGGTACCGACACCGACCGAGGTGCCGTATCCGGTGCAGATGGAGCCGCATCTGGTGGTGGAATATTATTCGCGGTGATGCAGAGCGCCGAGCCGGCCGCCCGCGTTAAGAATGCGCCAGGGACGCCCGCGCCGATCAGGCCCTGGCGCTTTCCCTGATCGCCAAGCCTTTCTCCTTCAGCAGGTCCTGCAGCTCGCCGGCCTGGAACATTTCCCGCACGATGTCACACCCGCCGACAAACTCGCCCTTGACGTAGAGCTGGGGGATGGTCGGCCAGTTGGAGTAGCCCTTGATGCCGTTGCGCAGTTCGTCGTTGTCCAGCACGTTGAGGCCCTTATAGGCCACGCCGAGGTGGTCCAGGATCTGCACCACCTGGCCCGAGAACCCGCACATCGGGAACTGCGGGGTGCCCTTCATGAACAGCACCACGTCGTTTGAATTCACTTCATTGTCGATGAACTGCTCGATGCCCATGGCTGACCTTCGCTCGGTTATCGCCTCGGCGCGCCCGAACCGGTCGGGACCGAGGATTGAATAAAACGGCTGAGTACCAAAGTCGTGCGTTTGCGCCGCAAACGCAAGGGCGCCGCGAGGATTAGTCCTCCTCCTCACCCTCTCGGAACGCCGGTCTGCAATGCAAGCGCGTGGAGCTTGCCGCCCATTTCGGCCTTGAGGGCGTCATAGACGAGCTGGTGCTGCTGCACCCGGGATTTGCCGCGGAATGTCTCCGAGAGCACGGTCGCGGAATAATGGTCGCCGTCGCCGGCAAGATCGCGTATCGTTACCTCGGCGTCCGGAATACATGCCTTGATCAGCCGCTCGATGTCATTTGCTCGCATCGGCATTGCGGATTCCTCTACAGCTTCTATACCTTCCACCCCTGCCCGGGCCCCGCTCGCTCATTTTGAGCCATATTAGCCGAAAACGCCGCCGGCTTTCGCGACATTATTTGCCGCCGCCGGGCTCGCTGCCCGACATATAGCGGGGAAACCAGTTCTCGAAGTGCTCGCTCAACTCGGTCACCACAATGGGGCGTTGGCCCGGCAGCGTCAATGCGCGATCGCCGGTGGTGCCGATGCGCCTTGCCGGCACGCCGTTGACGCGGGCAATTTGGAGCACCGCTGCCGCGTCTCCTTCCGGCACGGTTAGCACGTAACGGGCTTGATCCTCCCCAAACCAGAAGGCCGGCTGCGAGATGGCGTCGCCAGCCTCCGGCGGCGTGCCCGATGCTGCCCGTAAATCGGCGCCGATGCTCCCCGCCATAGCCATTTCGGCGACCGCTACGGCGAGCCCGCCGTCGGAGACGTCGTGCACCGCAGTCGCGACCTTGCGCTCGATCAGGGTGCGGACGAACTCGCCGTTGCGTTTTTCGGCAGCGAGGTCGATCGGCGGCGGCGCGCCTTCCTCGCGGCCGCAGATGTCGCGCAAGTAGAGCGATTGGCCGAGCCAGCCCTGCGACGAGCCGACGAGCAGGACGGCTTCGCCTGCGGCCTTGAAAGCAAGCGTTGCTGAGACAGTGAAATCCGCCAGCAGGCCGACGCCTCCGATGGTCGGGGTCGGCAGGATCGCCCTGCCGTTGGTCTCGTTGTAGAGCGACACATTGCCCGATACGACCGGAAAATCGAGCGCTTGGCAGGCCTGCGAAATTCCGCGCAGGCACGCCACGAACTGGCCCATAATCTCTGGCCGTTCGGGATTGCCGAAGTTGAGGTTGTCGGTGATGGCAAGCGGCCTCGCGCCGACGGCCGTGAGATTACGCCAAGCCTCCGCCACCGCCTGCTTGCCGCCCTCGAACGGATCGGCTTCGCAATAGCGCGGCGTCACGTCGGCGGTGAGGGCGAGAGCGGCCGGTCCGTCATTGACCCGTACGACGGCGGCATCGCCCCCCGGGCGCTGCACGGTGTTTCCGAGGATGATGTGGTCGTATTGCTCCCACACCCAGCGTTTTGAGCACAGGTCGGGCGATCCGATCAGCTTCTCCAATGCATCGGCAACCGGCATCGGCGGCGTGACGGCCGCGGCAGCGATGATGGGCAGTCTCGGGGCTTCGATGAAAGGCCGGCGATAGAGTGGCGCCTCGTCGCCCAATTCCTTGATCGGCAAGTCGGCCATCACCGCACCGCGGTGCCGCACGATGAACCGTTTGGTGGGCGTGGTCTCACCCACGACCGCGAAATCGAGCCCCCATTTGCTGAAGATCGCCTCAGCCTCCGCCTCTTTATCGGGCCTGAGCACCATCAGCATTCGCTCCTGGCTTTCGGAGAGCATCATCTCATAGGCCGTCATGCCGGCTTCCCGGCACGGCACCTTGTCGAGGTCCAGGGTGACGCCAAGGTCGCCCTTGGCGCCCATCTCGACCGCCGAGCAGGTGAGGCCCGCGGCCCCCATGTCCTGGATGGCGATAACGCAGCCCCGCGCCATGATTTCCAGGCAGGCTTCAAGCAAGAGCTTTTCGGCGAACGGATCGCCGACCTGCACGGTCGGGCGCTTCTCCGCGGAATTCTCGCCGAACTCGGCCGATGCCATGGTGGCGCCGTGAATGCCGTCGCGACCGGTCTTGGAGCCGAGATAAACGATCGGCATGCCGACACCCGAGGCAGCCGCGTAGAAGATCTTGTCGGTCTCCACCAAGCCCACCGCCATGGCATTTACCAAAATGTTGCCGTTGTAGCGACTGTGGAAGCGGACCGAGCCGCCGACCGTCGGGACGCCGAAGGAATTGCCGTAGCCGCCGATGCCGGCGACCACGCCGGATACCAGATGGCGCGTCATCGGGTGATCCGGGTCCCCGAAGGACAGTGCATTGAGGCACGCGATCGGACGCGCGCCCATGGTGAAAACGTCGCGCAGGATGCCGCCGACGCCGGTGGCGGCGCCCTGGTAAGGCTCGATGTAGCTCGGGTGGTTATGGCTCTCCATCTTGAAGACGCAGGCGAGCCCGCCGCCGATGTCGATCACGCCTGCGTTCTCGCCCGGTCCCTGGATGACACACCGCCCGCTGGTTGGCAGCCCGCGCAGATGCACTTTGGAGGACTTGTAGGAACAGTGCTCGTTCCACATCGCCGAAAAAATGCCAAGCTCGGTGAAGCTCGGCTTTCGGCCGATCAGCTTCAGGACGCGGTCGTATTCGTCCGTGGAAAGGCCGTGCTCGCAGGCCAGCCGGGGCGTGACTTCAGGTTCGTTTTGAAGCATTTGACGTCGAAATCCGCGCACACGAGCGAGGGCAGGTTGAACGCCTGCTTTGCCCGCCCTTAAGGTTGCAATCGATCAAATTTCCGCCCCTGGGCGTCCCCTAGGCGGCGCCGTCGAGGTACTCAGCAAGCCCTTGGAAAAGTCCGCGCCCATCGGTGGGACCCAGCGCTGCCTCTACGTGATTTTCCAGATGCGGCATCATGCCGAGTACGTTGCCGCGTGCGTTGACGATGCCGGCAATAGCGTTGGTTGCACCGTTGAAGTTCCATTTCGGGTTGCGCGTGCCGTCAGGCGCACTGTAGCGCAACACCACCCGGCCTTCGCCCTCGAGGCGCGCAATGGTGTCGGCGTCTGCGGTATAATTGCCTTCGCCATGAGCGGCCGGCACGCAAATCACCTGGCCGGCATTGTAACCGCGGGTGAACGCCGTGTCGGAGCGCTCGACCCGCAGATATACCTCCCGGCAGATGAATTTAAGCTGTGCGTTGCGCATCAACACCCCCGGCAACAGGCCGGCCTCGCACAGTATCTGGAAGCCGTTGCAGACGCCGAGGACAAGACCGCCGGCCGCCGCGAAAGCGCGCACCGCGTCCATTATCGGGGCGCGGGCCGCGATGGCGCCGCAGCGCAGATAGTCCCCATAAGAAAAACCGCCCGGCAGGACCGCGATGTCAATCCCCGCAGGCAACGCCGTGTCGGCATGCCACACCATGGCGGGCTCGCGGCCTGACACCAGCTTCAGCGTGCGCGCCATGTCGCGCTCGCGATTGATGCCCGGAAAGATGATGACAGCGGCTTTCAATTAATCCTCAGTCCATGATCTTCACGTCGAAATTCTCGATCACGGTGTTCGCCAGCAGCCTCTCGGCAGCCTCGGTGAGTTTGGCTGCGGCAACGGCACGGTCGCCTTCGGCGATCTCGATGTCGAACAGCTTGCCCTGACGAACGCTTGCAACGCCTGCGATACCGAGCGATCTCAGCGCCCCCTCGATCGCCTTGCCCTGGGGATCGAGAATGCCGGATTTCAGCGTTACGGTGACCTGGGCTTTCATGACATGTTCTCATGTCGATAGCGACGAATCGGCCGCAGCGCAATCCGACAGAAGCGATGGCTTTGGTAATCGCCTCGCCCGCCCAAGCAGCTGTTGAATCGGGCTGCAGGGCGCCTTGCCCTCAAGCGCTGCCGCGATCTCAAGCCGGTCCGGTCTCGGGCACCGGCAATGAAATTCCGGGCGAGCGCAGTTCGATCACCTCGTCGACCGATCGAATCTTGCTCCTGCGCATAATCCGTATCTCGGGCAAAAGCGGTCACCTCGACAGCGCCCTGCGAGAGGAATCGAATGGTGCGAATGTCTTGCTCCTTCGACTAGAGCGAGCGATGATCGAAATGACGAGGGACGTCCGATCCCTATCGGATACGCGAAGGCCGAGCGCTGGCAGTGCCGCCCACGGAGCCTTGAATGCTCCAGGACCGCG
>JASHRR010000561.1 GCA_030037185.1 Xanthobacteraceae bacterium
TGGGGCTCGCGTCTTTTCCGGACGGAAGCGTCGGGACAACCTCTTTCGTCAGCATCGCCGACATCCACAAAGAGTCGTCACGTTATCCGCTGACATACATAAACGTCACAACCGACGACGGTTCAGTTCTGTGGCTCACAAGCGACGCCGACGCCACGAATAAGAACGGCACAATAACCTTCAACGGAACCGTCTCGGTCTTTGGGGGCAAGGAGCGCTTTGCCGGGGTAAAGGGCGAAGGGACCGTCGTCGGACAGCGACTCGCTACCGGCGACGCCTTTTTCGACCTCGTCGTCAACCTGAAATAGCCAATGGGGACGCTGAGATGAGACGAGGCCTTTAAACTGCTCGACCTGGTAATGCGGCTGGCCGCTATCCTCGACCCTCGCGATGAGAGGGACGTCCTCGACCGGCTGGCCGCACAAATTCGAGAGAGGGCAACCTCGTCGCCTCGATGTTTTACTGATCGCGGCCTTTTGGCGCCCGTAAGGACGCCAGCGGGGCGAGATTGGCTCGCCGAACAGGAGTTCTTTATGAAGCAGCTTTTGATGCTTACCGTTGCATTTTGCTTTGCAGGCACGGCATTCGCAGAAGACGCGCAGCGCATCTCTTTCAAGATTCCGGACGGGAACTCGAAATACGTCGTGTCGCAGAACGTCGAGGTCGGAGATGTGCCGAACCACATCGTCCGGGTGTTCGACACCGTTGCCGCGATCCCCAAGGGCGCTGCGACCGTCAACGGGCTTGCGCTGGTCGAGGTCTCCAGTCGCGGCACCGGCGACCTGATTGACGGGCACGGCGGCAGCAACAACGGATACATGATCTTTACAGCCGAAAATGGCGACAAGTTCTTTTCGCGCAACGGCCTCGTGGCGCAGCGGGTGTCGGGAAAGCTGCTTGTCACGTGGAGCGGCGCCATCACCGGTGGAACCGGAAAGTTCGCAGGCATTCGAGGATCGACCCGCTCAGTCTCCAATTTCGACCCGAACCCCGGCGGCGTCCCCTCTAACACGTCGTACGACATCGAATATTCGGTCGGCCACTGATACCGGCCTTCTACCCCCGTAGCGGGCGAGATTGGCTCGCCATAGGAGAATACTGATGAAGAAATTGTTGTTGGGGGGCATCGCGCTATTGGTTTTGCCGAGCGCCGCTTTCTCGGAGTCGTCAGGCACTGCCGATGAGGCCAAGGCGATGCTCATTAAGGCTATCGCCGCCGTGAAGACCGATCGTGATGTCGCGATAGCACAGTTCCTCAAGGGTGAGGCTGGTTTCAAAGATCGTGACCTGTACGTGTTTTGCAGCCGGCTGTCAGACGGCGCCGGCCTGGCCGGGCCGATTTCTATACTGGCAGGCATCGATGTCCGCACCCTGAAAGACCCAAACGGTAACCCTTTTGGGCAGGAAATCTATGAGGCGTCGGTTAACCACCCGGAGGGTACTATTACCCTCATTCACGATTACCTGATCCCCAAACCCGGCACTCTTTCGCCCGCAGTCCCCAAGGCGGCATGGGTCACCCGTGTCGGTGATCTAAGTTGCGGCGTCGGCTACTACAAATAGTCAACCCCCCGTCGTGCGATGGCGGGGCCCTCAACAGAAGGAGCGTGAGGTTGGCGCCTAATATGGTCACGTGCCAATAGAGGATGAGGCAATCATGAATTAAGAATAAACGAGAGAACGGCAACACGGGCACAACTAGGAATAGCAAATTCATTCACAGCAGGGCAGTGTCTCGGCATTGGTCGAACATTAGCAGAGCCAATGAGGTTCGCTAAAATGGCCTACGTACCCCAAAATGCGACCAGTGATACGTTGTGGTTTGGTTCGGCGAGGCTCATGCGGAACTTACCAACTATCCACTTTCGGCAATTGCCTTGTTGGCAATTAAGGAAGCGTAGCCGTGCAGGTAATCGAAGGATACCGGCCAGGCAATTCGATTTGCGCCGCCGGCGCCGCTGCTTCTGCATTTGCAGAGGCCTGAGCGGTAGGGGCCGCTACAAGGTGGCGATCGTATAGATGTAGTGGGGGCTGACCATGTTTTCTTTCGCTTTTTTTACGCTGGGATTTGTTGTCGGCGGTATCGCTGGCTTTCTGCTTGCCGCGATGAACTGTGCCGGCAGCGGCATAGGCAGGGATGAATGATGACCAAGCGGCGTTCCGGAGTACGGCGCGACATCGTCACCGCCCGGTCACCGGCAACCGTTCCCCACCGAACCGCTTGGCAAAGCCTCCGCGTCTTCGGGCTTACCCGGAAGCGCCACGCGATGCGGCCAGCTGCGCTTGAGATCACCGTGAGTGATTTCGCCTTTGGGGCGGGTCGTTGTCGATCTGTGAGCCGGCACCATGAATGCCGCGGCGGTCTTCTTGACGGCCGCAGATCCGTCCAGCGCTTCCGACCTCCAGACTGCTTGCGGGCGATTGCGTCTTCGTTTGTAATTCCGCGCGGTTCGTTAACGCTCGCGCCCCATGCGCTGCGAACAAGTGCCCTGGGCCATCAGACGTGCGGCGGGATCTGAAGCAGGGCCGATTCCTTCAGTCGGTTGCGGCGGCGACTTGCAGCATGACCACGCGGGAGATGGACTCTCCTAAGACGGATGCGTCTAAAGTTCGATGATGATCGATGCAGTATTGAGCAAGACGATCAACAAGACCCGCATCAAAACCGGGTATGCGTCCGGCATAGTCCACGACCTCATCGATCACTTCCTCGTTAACTTCACTGACCGTCTCGGTCATGACCTTCTTGTCGCTATCAGCCAAATATGCATGCCAGGATGTATACAAGATTGCACTCGTAAGCGCCACCCAGGCGGGTTTTTGGACTTCCGGTGCCTCACCCATTTCCACCGCGAGATTATCATCGTTGCCGCTCTCGCCCTCTACTGCGGTACTTAGAGCGGCGCCCGACACGTCGCCGGATTGTTCCCACCGCCACGCAAGGTCCAATGCATTGCGGATTTGCTTAGCCATGATCTCGTCGGTTTCTATGGCTTTGCGCGCCACTTCGGCGATTGCCAGCACAAAGGAGACGCGCGCCCGTATCGTACACCCCGCCAAGAGCGTGGTGTAGGAATTCGAGCGCTGCGGCGCGGAACTAGTTGATGATCTTACCATTACGAATCTCCAATACCTCCCGCCCCGCGTAGGCGTTCGCGCCCTCCGCCGTAACTCGGATCGTCAATCCGGGATATTTTTCGCTGAGCTGCTTGAGCGGGCCAGCGCCCAATGTCGCGCGCGAATTCTCGGGAAGTCCTGCTGCGCAATTATTGCACACACCCGTTTCCTTAGAAATGTGGATATTGAGCGTCTTACCATCAAGGTCGGCCGGCTTTAAACCGGCAGCCTTGATATTCGCATCGGCAGCATCGACCACCTCCTCCTCTGCATGCCCCGAAAACCGGGGGCTGGGGTTCGGTGACTTGATGCGATCAGCCCCATAGGTCGCGTCGAGATCAGGACGTCCTACCCTTTGTCGAAGACCTGGCGACACGCCTTCAAGTGTCTTGTCCTTCAACGCGGGAACGTCGTCGAACTTCCCGATCGCGATCGTATCATTCTGGTTTGGTGACACCTTTAGACGGCCCCAAAAGGCGTCGAGATCAGCCTTGCCAGGCTGGGCAGCGTGCGCTGCTTTTCCCGCGGTCTCGCTGGTGCCCGCAACCTCCTTACCGTCCTTGACGACGCGTTCGGCTTGCGCACCGTCCTTGCTCAGTTTCGCCGTGTCCTCGACGGCCTTGCCGGTTGCCTCCGTACCCTTGACGGCGGCCTCCGTGGTCTTGACGGCAGCCTCCGTGGTCT
>JASHRR010000562.1 GCA_030037185.1 Xanthobacteraceae bacterium
CTCCCCCGCGATCACCCTAGTCTGCCAGCGTGCTCGACACCATCAAGGACGCTTCGCGCCGCCTTTGGCGGTGGCCAAGAGGCCATCCTTGACGGTGTCTGCGCGCGCCGGCCGGGTAAATCTGCGGTCGGGGCGGAAGAATGCCTGCGGCGCGGTCGAACAAAAGAATTGGATTCCCTGCGGGTGGTTCGCGCGGCGGGCGGCAAGGGCGTCAAGCACGAATACGTGCGGGTGGTCGAAGCTTATCGGCAGCGCGGCAAGACGCGCCACCGCACGGTTATCAATCTCGGGCGGCGCGACTTGCTGGCGGCGCATCTCGATTTGAACAAGCTGACGCGCCAACATGGCCTTCTCCCGAAACCTGTCCCTGTCAAAACCAACATGAGAATCAGCGAATTGCAAACGAAAATAACGCAACTTCAGATAAATATCTGTCCCTACGTTTTTGAGAAAATCAAGGACCGACTCAAAGAAAATCAGTCATTTCGCGTTGCTCAATCGCTGCAATAAGGGAAACATCGGCTAGCCCGCGCACATCTAGCCCGTGCGCTGGGCGGGGCTGATCAGCGGCACTCTTTGAGGTAGAACGAGCGGCTTTTCGGCTGTCCAATCAATGCGAGCACCGGGTCAAGTTCGCGAGACCGTTCAGCGTCCCGACGATTAACACATTGAAATTGATGAAACGTTCTGAGAAAAGCGGGCAATTCAGGCCCTGGCGGCGCCGCCGCGGGAGCGTAGCTCGGCAGGACGGTCGCCCTACAGATCAGAGGCAAAAAAAGGACAACAAGACTTGTTGGGGTTTACAAACCTCGTGTGCTCTCGCCGATGCGGCATCCGTGATGCCGGGTCCCGACCAAAGCGAGGAAGTTTGGTATCCGAAACTCGGTCGATGGCCATTGCGGATTGTGATCTCGAGCTTACCCGCGATCGGCACCGCATGCATCGGAACAGCCGATGCGCGCCGGCGCCCCGCAACGACGTCGAGTGGCATGAGACGTCAGCGTGACTTGGCTACTCACAAGGGAGGATTGTATGTTGAAATGGAAAATCGCGGCGGTTCTCGGATTAGCCCTTGGGGCGGCCGGGGTCACCTGGGGTTATGCGCAGCAGAGCCGGGCGCCGGGATTCTACGAGTTGCGCGTGTACACTGCGCTGCCAGGAAAGCGGGATGCATTAGCGGAGCGTTTCGCAAGCCGGACGGCGGCGATCTTCGCGCGGCATGGAATCACAAACGTGGGTTACTGGATTCCGCAGGAAAGCGACCCGGAACTTGGCATCAGTGCCGAGAACACGTTCATTTACATTCGCGGCTATCCGTCGAAGGAAGAGCGGGACAAGCGTTTGCAGGCCAGGGCCGATGACCCTGAATTTGCCGAGGTGGTGAGAAAAGCGGAGGCCAACCCCGCAACCAAGCTCATCGCCAAGGTCCACAATATCGACATGGTGCCGCACGGGCCTTACACGGCGATCACGCTGACGAAATAGGATGTGCCAAACGACGCAGCTGGCGGCGGCGATCCGGCAATTCATCAAACGAGTTAAGCTGCCGCCGGCTCCAATATGGCGATTTTCTTGACCTCGCGGGCGTATTCGGCGCGGCCCAAGTGTGATGGGCGGATTGCAGGCGGTTTAAGACTGCGGGGCCGTCCGCGAGAAGCCTGCCGAGCCGGACCGCGGTGGATAGAGGCTTGCACCTGTCGTAGCGGCGCCGGCGGGAGATGCGAGGAGAGCGGTAATCGCCGCCCGTCTTGGCCGGCGCCGGACCACCTCCCCGTGGAGCAATTCGCCTCGATGCATCGGACACGATTCGGATTACGTTTGGCGACATCTTCGGCCACAGTGCAGCTCCCCGGTGGTTTCAAATCAACATGGAAAGGGGCCGCCCGCGTCGAATTCGAAAGTGATACACCACGCAAGCTGGAGCGCAAACGTACGCGATGACCGTGACGCTTGCCGATATCGAGACGGCGCGGCGGCGCCTTGAGGCGGCAATCCTGCGCACCCCGATGCTGCCGGCGCCGAAGCTCTCCGCCCTAACCGGCGCCGAGGTCTACGTCAAATACGAGAACCTTCAGGTCACCAACTCGTTCAAGGACCGGGGCGCCTTCGTCAAGCTCACCGTTCTCACCGAGGACGAGCGCCGGCGCGGCGTGATCGCGATGTCGGCGGGCAATCACGCCCAGGCCGTCGCCTACCACGCGCAACGTCTCAACATTCCGGCCACCATTGTGATGCCGACAACCACGCCCTTCGTGAAGGTGAAGGCGACCGAAGCTTACGGGGCGACGGTGGTGCTCGACGGCGAGACCTTGAGCGAATGCCAGGACCGTGTCGCTGCAATCATCGCCGAGCGGCAGCTTGTCCTGGTGCATCCCTACGACGATCCCGCCATCATCGCGGGGCAAGGCACCATTGCGCTC
This sequence comes from Xanthobacteraceae bacterium, assembly GCA_030037185.1. The sequence goes on from JASHRR010000562.1 coordinate 2,421, forward strand.
GAGATGTTCGACGAGGTTGCGGACCTCGACATGCTGGTTGTTCCGATCGGCGGCGGCGGGCTTATTGCTGGCAACGCCATCGCGGCGCGCGCGGTGCGCGACGACGTCGAGATCGTCGGCGTCGAGGCCGCGCTTTATCCGTCCATGCGCAATGCGGTCACCGGAGCGAACGATCCGGTCGGCGGGCCGACGCTTGCCGAAGGCATTGCGGTCAAGGATGTCGGCAAACTTACGCTGCCGGTCGTGCGCGCGCTCGTCAGCGATATCGTCCTCGTCGACGAGGCGCATCTGGAGCGCGCCGTGAATGCCTACCTGACCCTCCAGAAAACCATGGCGGAAGGGGCAGGGGCCGCGGGGCTTGCCGCCCTGCTCGCGGCGCCCGACCGGTTCCGTGGCCGCAAGATCGGGCTCATTCTGTGTGGCGGCAATATCGATCCCCGTATTCTCGCGAGCATCATGGTGCGCGAGCTTGAGCGCGACGGCCGCATCGCCTCGTTTCGCCTGACCATCGCGGATCGGCCCGGCGTGCTGGGCCCGATCGCTTCGCTTCTCGGGGAACTTGGCGCCAATATCCTGGAAGTGGAGCACCGCCGGCGATTTCTGGACGTTCCCGCCAAGGGCGCGAAGCTGGACGTGACCGTCGAGGCCCGTGATCGCGATCACGCCAATGAAATGATGCGCGCGCTGGCCGACGCCGGATATCAGCCGGTGCGGCTCCCTGCCGGAGCGTCAATCGATTGAGGCGCCGGCCAACCGCTGCAATTCCAATCGTGACCCTCATATGGTGGTATCGCCAGGCGCGGGGTTGTGCGACAGGTTTGCGATAAATCAGCCAAATGAGAATGCAGCGCCAAGTGCGCGACTGACTGTGTCGCAGTGCCCGCGCCACAGTCTATGCAAAAGCACATTGCGAGGCAGTCGTCTTTTTCAACAACACCTGTGTAGCCGCTTAGGCCGGCTGTCGCCCGGCATCGTTCAGGCACTTGGCTGCCAGCCTCTTGTTGGCTTAACTCGCCCGCCAGTATCCGGGGTTCCATTTGCGGATCAACGCACATTGCACCGTCTTGCACCACACGGCCTTCGAAGGGCCTGTGCCTGGCAGCCCACAGGAGCCTTCGCCCGGCCCACGCGAGGCACCAGGCACAGCACCACAGAGAGTCGCTGCTGCGTCACAATCGTCATCGGTCCCTGCAACGCGCTGACCCGCAGACCACGACCCCGGCGGAACGGATGTCTATTGGGCGAGTATACCCGTGCGTGCCCGAACGCGCTTGCGGGTATACTTGCTCGGCAGCATAGTCGCGCGCTCTGACGAGGTCGCCGCCGCGAACAGGCGCCGGCGGTAACGAGCACAACGGCCAATGCCCGAACCGGAGCGCCCGAAGCATGCCCGCTCAAAGGGCGGCCACTATACGCCGCCCAGCGTGATTGGCGCACGGCAATCGCTTGATTGCTCGACCTCCGCGATCTCATAAAGAACGGAGAAAACTCCGATTCGTCGACGACGCGAAATCCCGGGCCGGTCATGAAGCTCGAATACGCCTTGAGCGAGAGCTTGAGCCCTTCCCAGTGCGTTCCATAAGGCCGCACAGTTTGAAGGCGCACGAGAAGGGTGTCGTCGACGCGCGACAAGGCATAGAGGTCACGCAACGTTGTTTCACCGTGCGGCAGCACGCCCGATTCCGTGCGTCTCGCGACGCCACGCAGCCAATCGATTTCCTGCTGGTGCGCCTCCAACCACGGCACAAGGACGTACCAGTACAGCGAATGAGACCTGCAATGATGGATGTCGTCGAATAGCTCTCTGAACAAGAACCTGTTGCCTCTCGCACATCCCTCTCCGGACGCAGGCGCGAAGACGCGGCCGCCGCCAAAAAAGCGCTAACGTGACAATGTACGGGCCTTTTTCCTCTTACTCACCTTGCGCCGCCGCCAGATTGGGCTCCACAGCGACAGTACCGTCATGGAGCCAAAAAGCGGAATGCCAAACAGGAGCTGAACGAATCGATCGTCGAAGAAACTATCAACAGACCGGCGAACAGACGCAGTGGGCATCGACGAACCGCCACCACGAAGAGGGCCGCATAGAACGCGACGTATGCAGCGAGGCTACGAAAAGATAATCCGCAAGCGCACAATCGCGGGAAAGGATGCCAATGCGCCTTACCAAGGCCCGGCGTTTGCGATACCTCTTGCGTCGGCCGGCGCAAAGGACCATTTCGGGCGGAGGAGGCGACACATGGCTGACGGAGAAATCGGCTTCGACACCGATATCAAACCGCACGTCTACGACCCGGTTCTGAACCCGGAATATTTCGAGGGTGTACTGGCGCGGCGGATGATTGCTTTTGTGATCGACCTCGTCATCATCACGGTTCCGATCATCCTTGCCTGCATCTTCATCCTCCTTTTTGGGCTGGTCACCTTGGGGCTGGGCTTGGGGCTGTTTTTCCTCGTCGTCCCAGGTTCGGTGGTGTGGGCCCTGGTCTACTGCGGTGCGACCATGGGGGCGCCGGCATCCGCCACGCTCGGCATGCGCACGGTCGATATCGAAGTGCGCACATGGTACGGGGCGCCGTGCTATTTTCTTCTTGGCGCGGTCCATGCCATCGCGTTCTGGCTGACGACCTCGACCTTCACCCCCCTGGTTCTGCTGGTCGGCCTCCTCAATGAAAGACACCGACTCCTTCACGACTTCCTGCTCGGCACCGTGGTCATCAACAATGAACGCAGGCGGCGTTCCTTAACCAGCTGATCGTTTCCGCGAATTACCCAGACCGCTCGCTAACCGCTGTGACATCGTCTCTTCTCGTCGCCTATCGTTTCGTTCCATGTCCCTGCGTTTGACGCAAGCTGACCCGGCGCTGACCCGAGGGGATGGAGCCCGATGAAACACAACCTTACGTCTGCGTTCGTTGCCAAGCCGATCGCTGTCATCGCGGCACAGAGAGTACGTGAGCGGCGCCGCTGATGGTGCGGTCGCAGCGCACAAAGATCACTTCACTGTTCTTGAGGCCTCCCTCACCCTTTTGGCTGGCAGCGACACATGATGCGGCCATCTGCTGCTTGAGATCGGTACGGGTGATTTCGCCCTTGCGGCGGATCATCGCCGTATTGCCGCTAGCTTGGCCAGGTACTTTGAAATCTCCACCGCTGGAAGCAACGGTGAGCTGCAACTCGAATGGGAACTGCCGAGTTGGATCATCGAGAGCGGATGCGTCTCCTATCAGAGGGAGGCATCACGATGCGCGAGTTCATCTGGAAAAGGCTACCTTCACTTTACGTCGATGTCCCCGTGCTGCGGCCGGGAACTGTCGGAGCCTACGCCCTCGCTGTCGTGTCCG
>JASHRR010000563.1 GCA_030037185.1 Xanthobacteraceae bacterium
AAGCAAGATTGCGGTTCTGCTTCACGCAACACAAGCTGCCGTCCGCGGCCGCTCCAGAAGGCTGCGCGTGTCCTTAGGCATGACGCAAAATCATTGGACCCCGGAACGTGACAAAGAACTGCGGCGCCATGCGGCCGTCGGCCTTTCGGCAAGCAAGATTGCCGTTCTGCTTCAGACAACGCGAGGCGCCATCCTGGGGCGCTCCAATAGACTGCGCGTGTCTTTAGGTTTTTGGACCCCGGAACGTGACGAAGAGCTACGGCGCCACGCGGCCGCTGGCCTTTCGGCAAGCAAGATTGCGGTTCTGCTTCACACAACACAAGCTGCCGTCCGTGGCCGCTCCAGAAAGCTGCGCAGCAGGGTCGTCAAATCGGACCGGTGGCTGAAAAAGCAAAGACTCGCTGCGAAAAAGCGCAACAGCGCCAATCAGCTCGCCCGCCGGCGGTCCGCGCACTGATTGATTAGGCGTAGTCATTTGTAGGGTGATGCGGCGGCACGATTACCAAGAGGCGCAGCGGCGAGTGTAGTGGCATCTTTGAAATAGCTGCCGGAGGCGAGGCGGGGTGGTCGGCTGAAAACGAGGCCGCCTGCACGGGATGTCGATTGCCGGCCCTCGCTAGCCCTTGGCCACCCTTGCTGCCTGATCTGCCTTGCCATCCCTACCTGCCCAAGGCGTGAATGGGCCAGGGGAACGCGACGATCAGTCAGCAGGTCGCGGGCAAACATGGGCGCCCCCCTTAGCCCCCAATAGCCCCACAGACTCCTGGGAGACCCACTGGTGCGTTTTGGAGGCTGGCCGCTACCCAGCGGGCCGCGAAAGGCCTCTCAGCGACTCTCCCTGGGAGTCTGGCGGGGCATGTCCCAACCGCGTCGTGCCCTTGCCGAGCCAAGACCAGCCAATGGTCTTCGTGAGGCTCCTCGCGTGCGTCGGGCCATGCCTCGACACATCCGGCCGGTGCTTCCGCTGTCGCGTCAAAAGATATCGACCGTCGGAAAGCGCGGTACCCCCGTTAGGCAGTCCCAAAGGTAGATCGCGAGGCCCACGTCACCGGTCCAGAGCGAATATCGGCCGCGCCCGTATTCCTTGCGCGCTTCCTGGCATTGAGCAATCGCCGTCATCGCGAATGCGCGGGCTCGTTCGAGCCAGATTGCGTCTTTGGTTCGATGATAAAGCTTGAGGAACGTGTAAGGAACAAACGCCCGCTCGAAGCGAGCGCGACACCACGCCGAGGGTAGAAGATCATTCGGTAGACATCGCGATTGCGCGGTTTTCGACACCGCGGACCCAAGAAACGTTGGGATGGTCCGATCGTCGAGGCCCCGACGATTGGGCGAAAATTGAAAGCGCGCTTCCTTCGCGCTCATCTCGGCCTTGTTTAAGGCGTCCTAAAGGGCATGCGGTGTCGCCTTCGCTCGCGCTCAATGTCGCTCGCCGTGCAAGACCTGTCCCCTTTGTTTAAGGGTCAAGCCGATCACTTTGCCATCTCCGTCCCGTTCGAAGTCGATCTCAGCGCCGGCGCGCTCGGCAACGAAGGCATCCTTATCGACTGATGCGACTTCCAGCGGGCCCTGGTTGGAACCCTGGATGAAGAGCTTGGCACCGTTCGAGAAGACGCGCAGCACAAAGGAGGGCGCAAGCGGATAGTTGCCGTCGTACTCCTTAAGGTCGACTTCGGTCGGCGTCCATTTCGCCGCCATCGGTGGGGCCGCGCTGATGCGTTCGGCCTCCAGCGCGCCGCCAAGCAGAAACCAAGTGAAGGTGTATGCGCCGTCAGCCTTGCGCTTCGGCCGCAGCAGCACGTCGGCCTGGAAGCGCAACGCTGACGGTGTGTCGAACTGGAGCAGATAGAAATCGCCCGCGCTGTCGTATCCCATTTCGAATTCGGGCTCAGCGTCGACTTGGAGGGTCAGCGCACTGCCCTTGTGACGCAAGTCTACGCCGAGGCCGTCCTGCAAGCGATAGCGGCCGATGAGTGCGTCGATCAGCTTGGCGTCGGCGGTCGCAACGATGTGCGGCGCGCCGGCAGGCACCGAGGGATCGAGCAGGTGCAGCCCGAGTGTGACGAGGCCGCCGAGATTGGTGAGCCCCGTGTCGCTAAGCAAGACGACAGCGTGCTTCGCCGCGCGATCGAAGGCGACGAAAGACGAATAGCCCCCGGTGCCGCCCGCATGCATGATGATGGTATGGCCGTTCGCGATGTTCGCGGCGGACAAGATGTCCCAATTCATACCCATCGTATGGCCGTCGACCCTGGCGACTTGCTGTTGCGTCTGTGCCAACGCTGGCGTGATCTCGCTCTCGCGCGTGCTAAGCTCGCCTTCGACGTAGTGCACCATGTCGGGCAACGTCGCGCGCACGCCGCCGACGCCGGCCATGTCAACAGGAAAATCCCACGGCATCTGCGTCATCGTGTTGGGGAGGTGACCTTGAGCGAGATGAACTTGCGGTGGACGCTTGGTGATGTACGTGTCGCTCATGCCAAGCGGCACGAGCAGGCGTTCGCGCAGCAGCGTCTCGTAGTCCTTGCCGCTGTGCTTGCCGAGCGCGTAGGACAGCACCATCATGGCGAAATTCGAATATTCCCACTGCGCGCCAGGCGCGCGCGTCAGCTGCGTTGTGGCCAACGCGTCGATGAGATCGCGCTCGGTCAAGGCGGCGTAAGGGTTATTCATGTCGGTCATACGCCACGGGTACGACGGCAGGCCCGAGGTGTGGGTGACGATATCGCCGATGGTGATCTCGCGGCCGTCAAACGACGGCACGCTCGTTCCCGACGGCAGCAGCTTGGCAATGGGGTCGCTGAGTGCCACTTCGCCGCGCGCGATGAATTCGGCGAGCAGTGCTGCGGTCATCGTCTTTGTGACAGAACCGATTTCGAACGCCGTGTGCTCATCGTACGGGCGCGCTGATTTGGTGTCGGCGCAGAAGTAGGCGCTCGCGGTAGTGCCGCTGTCGATCACCGCCGCCGCGACGCAAGCACCTGTACGATCGCCCTTGAAGCGGTGCTCGAGCGCCGTGTGTAGGTCGGTGTCGCTTATGGCAAAGGCCGGCATCGTGGAAAGCACGACGGCAGCAATGCTGAGGAGATGTGTTCTCATGGTCCCTCCTAGTCGTTGCACGGCATCATGAACCACTCATCTCGATCGACCGGTTTCGTCGCTGTGGCCCTGCTCAACTAGTGTGCGATCGCTACTACCGTCCCGCTGATCTCAGTACCCTTTGCGCTCCCCTTTTTTCGACTCGCCACGCGAGATGGCTGGACGGCCCGCCTACGCTACGGCGGGGTGAGATAGCGAGCGAACAGCTCTCCCGCCTTTTCGATCGTCAGCCGATGGGCCGGTTCCTGCGGGCCGGCGAGAGCGCACACCCGACCGCTGGCAACCGCGGCGGGCGTGCAGGTGGAAAGAAAGGCGTAGTGGCCCGCATGCGGCACCATCTCGAGCTGGGCGCGAGGAATCAGCCGAGCGGCGACTTCGGCGTTCGTGGCTGGCGGCGCCACCGTGTCCGCACCGCCCGCTACGATCCAGGTTGGCTGGCGCAAACCCTCGAGACTTTGCGGATCCACCGCTTGCACGAGAGCTGGAGCCATGACGAAAATGGCCTTCACCGCGGCCGCGGAGTGGTCGTCATGAGCATGCGCTTGCGCCGCTGCGACCTGCGGATCCTGGAGAGCGCGATCGCGGTCAGCTTCCGTCACGCGGAATTCCAATTGAGGGAGGCACACGCCGTCGTCGGGATGAGTGCGGCAGAAGGTTACCAAATGCTCCGGATCGGCACGCGCGCCACCCAACAGGAGAGCGGTGAAGCCGCCAGCGGAGAAGCCGGCGGCCCCCACCCGGGCCGTGTCCACGTGGGAGCCTATGACTCTGTCGTTGTCGACGACCTCGAGTGCACGCTTCAGGTCCTCCGCCCGCTCCCACCACAGGACTGCACCGGGCACGGTCATCTCATCGATACCATTGTTTCCCGGGTGATCCACCGAAACCACAATGTAGCCGGCCTCCGCCAGGGCTGTGCCGAACCAGCCCATCAGCCGGGCGGTGCCCCCGAACCCATGGGAGAGCAAGATAACCGAGCGCCGTCCGGGCGGATCAGCGGCGAAGGGGGCGTCAGGCGCAGCTGAACCGGCCTCAAAAAGTGGCTGTTGCGGATCTCCGATTATGAGAGGCAGCGCGATACTGCCCGGTGCCGCCGGATACCAAACAGTGATCCTGAGCGTGGTCCGATGCCGTGCATCGCGCATTGCAGCGGAGGGTTGATCGATCGTGCGATGGGTCTCGCCCGCGACATAGGTGGCGGCGGGAGCAATGGACGTAAGCACGACCGAAAACCAAACTATCGACGCAATAGCGCGGGCGGCGAGCAGCCATGCTACCGCACCGCTTAGGAGCCAAATGAATCGCTCACCCTGCATCTTGTCACCCGCGAGCTACTACGCTCACTAAGCA
>JASHRR010000564.1 GCA_030037185.1 Xanthobacteraceae bacterium
TGCAGAAATACGGTGTCTCTCCCTTGAGTGTTTTCCATCCCGACGTCATCCGGTCTCTGCCGCCAGGGTATCTCAACTATAGATGGTATCAATTTTGGGGAATTAAATAATGGCGTATCTGGAATTTGCCGGGAAGCTCGGAATACAGAAAGCGAGAATATGGCTGGACGAGCTCCCGAGTACCGCGATCCTATCCAATGAAGCCGCCCGCGAATCGCACATCTTCGAGTGCGGTTCCGCAATTGCCCTAAGAAGATTGGTGGCGATCGAAGTCTTTCAGGGGCGTTACGGCTTGCTTGGCGCAGAACCAGCCAACTCGACGAGGAGCTAGCGGTTGCTGTCCCGCTCGATACGCCTTTTCCTCATCGGCTATATTCAAACTCACTCGCTGGTAAGTTGGACGCGGTGACGATCGGAGGCTTGCCAGAATTTGCGATCGGCATTCACGCCGGTCTCCATCAAGTTGATGTGGGTGAGCGGTCTTGCGGTGTTTTAAATTTCACGTGTATGGCTCACGGTAGGTTGGGCTGGCACCCATAGTGCGGTTCCCTCGTTCGCGCCGTGCTGTTTGTTCTGTGCCGGCCTGATCCGCCGGCATCGCTGGATGAGGTGATGGCGCTCATTTGGACGCCTAATGCCTTCCTGAGGGTCGGGACCAGATAAGAGCATGGCTTGCCTCACCAGCCCACGCGCCAAGCCGCGCGGGCCCCCGATCAGCGCATTCCTCGCGAGATCAAGCCTCCCATTCCAATGAATCGACCCGGCCAGAAGCCGCAGAATAATCGAAGGATTTCGAGCGGGATCATTGATGTGCTCAAGACCTTGTCGGTGGCAGGATTGTCCATCGGAACACGGCCCGTATACGACGGTGTACAACCGCTTCGGCTGTCGCATAGTCTCCGCGTCCATACGCGGTCAGTCCGTCCTCGAACGGCACCTGAGGGAGCGATAAGGGCCAGAGATAGAACATTTTTCATCGCGCCGCTCGGTGAACGCTCCAGCCCATCAAAATGGGCGCCGTCGGAGTGCTCGAATTGCGCCAGATTGCCATAAATTTCGCCGTCGAGAGTGTGATCAGGCGCAGAGAAGTCGGCATTGCGTGGTTGACCGAGCCCCGGGGGTTTCGACTTCCTCAGAAGTGATGATGTCGGCTCATAAGTTGCCGTCGTCAACGCGGTTACGCGCCATCACCTGTCGCGATGGAATCCATCATCGTCCGAGTCTCTGAAGGGCGGCCGCTGCCTCGGAGTTTCCCTGGACTGCGGCGAGCTTATAGAGCCGTGCGGCTTCGCTGTCGTCCTGTGGCAGGCCACCCCGGCCCTGCTCATAGAAGAGCGCGAGATTGTTCTGGGCGTTTCCGTTTCCCTGGTCAGCGGCGAGCTTGAAGAGGCGGGCAGCCTCGTGGTCGTCCTTTGGCAGGCCGCCGCGGCCGTCCCGATAAAAGATCCCGAGAGCGGACTGCCCCGCGGCGTTTCGTTGATCTGCGGCGAGTTTAAAGAGGCGGGCAGCCTCGTGGTCATCCTTGGCCAGGCCGCCACGGCCGTCCCGATAAAAGAACCCGAGAAAAGACTGGGCGAAGGCCCATCCCTGGTCAGCGGAGAGCTTATAGAGGCGTGCGGCCTCACGTTCATCCTTGGGCAGGCCGCCACGGCCGTTCGCGTAGAAGGACCCGAGAAGGAATTGCGCTGGGCTATTTCTCTGGTCAGCGGCGAGCTTGAAGAGGCGGGCAGCCTCGCGGTCGTCCTTGGGCAGGTCGCCACGGCCGTCCCGATAAAAGATGCCGAGATTAGACTGGGCGAAGGCCCATCCCTGGTCTGCGGCGAGCTTAAAGAGGCGGGCAGCCTCACGGTCATCCTTGGGCAGGCCGCCACGGCCATCCCGATAAAAGACTCCAAGGCAGTTCTCCGAGGCCGCATCCCCTTGGTCCGCGGCGAGCTTGAATTGGTCTGCGGCGAGTTTAAAGAGGCGGGCGGCCTCGCGGTCGTCTTTGGGCAGGCCGCCACGGCCGTCCGCGTAGAAGAACCCGAGAAAGGACTGGGCGAAAGACCATCCCTGGTCCGCGGAGAGCTGATAGAGGCGGGCGGCCTCGCGGTCGTCGCGGGGGAGACCGCCACGGCCGTTGGCGTAGAAGGACCCAAGAAGATATTGGCCTACACTATTTCCTTGATCAGCGGCGAGCTTGAAGAAGTGCGCAGCCTCGCGGTCGTCCCTGGGCAGGCCGCCACGGCCGTCCCGATAAAAAAGCCCGAGATTAAACTGGCCGGCGGGCCATCCGAGGTCTGCAGATAGCTTATAGAGGCGCGCGGCCTCACGGTCATCTTTGGGCAGGCCGCCGCGGCCGTTCTGATAGAAGACCCCAAGCAGGTTCTGTGCGGCGGCGTCTCCTTGATCCGCGGCGAGCTTGAACTGATCAGCGGCGAGCTTGAAGAGGCGGGCAGCCTCGCGGTCGTCCTGGGGCAGCCCGCCACGACCGCCTCGATAGAACGACCCGAGATTGGACTGGCCATAGGCCCATCCCTGGTCAGCGGAGAGCTTATAGAGCCGTGCGGCCTCGCGGTCGTCCTTAGGGAGACCGCCACGACCATTCTGATAGAAGACCCCAAGGACATTCTGCGCGGGCGCGTCTCCTTGGTCAGCGGCGAGCTTGAAAAGGCGGGCAGCCTCGTGGTCGTCCTTTGGCAGGCCGCCGCGGCCGTCCGCATAGAAGGACCCGAGACCGGCCTCGGCTTGCACACATCCCTGGTCTGCGTCGATCTTGAGGAGGCGGACGGCCTCGCGGTCGTCCTCCGCAGTGGCAGCTCGAAGTTCCTCCTGCGTACGGTTGGAACGGCCACCGGTGAACACCAGCGATTGCACGAACCGGATTGCGTCGGCTGTCGCATCGTTGCCGATGGGAAGCGACTTCGCCTCGATTTGATACAGTCGTCCATTGTGGTCGAACAGGGCAATAGCCGCGCGGCTGCCGTCCCCTTGCAGGATGCTGAGCTGGCGGCCGAAGACCCGATTGATGCTATGAGGAATATTGACCTTCACTTCGCCGCCTTCGGACAACGTCTTGATCGCATGCTCGATGACCGCAGTTTCCTCCAGCCCGCGATCGGCAAGCTGGGCAATAGTTACTTTGAACTCGGCGTTGCCGTGGCGGACGGAATATACTCGGGCTTCAACCGCACGATCGTTGGTCGCCTGAAAGGTCGTGGTTTCGATCCGCGGATCGTCCGGGAAGGCAATTGTGAAGGAATACTCTGGATAGCTGTATTCCTGCCAGTTTTGCGCGGCTGCGGGGACAGCACCGAAGAATACGACAGCCAGAGAGGCTATTGCTCGCATATTGGTTCCCCCTAGTCGGACGCCCCTGTTGAACCTACCGCGGCAGACGCTCCGGGCCCAATGAGCGGAGCACTATCAATCGGCGGCGTAGGCATGGTCGCCGCCTGGCTAGAGCGGGCTAGTTGCAGCCCATCGCAAAAAGCCTCCCTGGCGGCACGGCACGCATCGCAAGTATAGCACGGAAGGCCAGAAAGGCATCACACGAGTCCCGCGCTTGGCCCACCTCCGCCGACTTGCGCGATGCACAAAGTGGGTCAGCTAGGTTGGGTACTTCAGACGTGCCGCTTATGTTATCGGCCGCCGGCTTAAGTGTTTCAGGCGCATTGCCACGCTTTACGACAAACTCACTCGAACCTTTTTTCCAGGCGTCTGCCTCGTCGCCGCCGCGGTCTACCGGATTTGAACTCATTGAATCCGGCCCCCTAGACTCGGGGTCTTCGGAATGAGGGCAACAGTCGCGATGGGCAAGGAAGCCGACATGCCGTCGCCTAATCGATCACCTCGTCGGCGGGCGCGAGGAGCATCGGCGGCACATCGAGGCGGAGTGCTCGCGCGGTATTGAGTTGATCAAC
>JASHRR010000565.1 GCA_030037185.1 Xanthobacteraceae bacterium
GAAATCGCTGTCATCGCGGCGCAGGGAATAGGTGAACGGCGACGCCGTCAGGACACCGGCAGCGCAAAATATCACCTCGGCCGAAAGCGCCACGTGATGCGGCGCGGGTGATTCCACCTTTGCGGCAGGTCATCGCCTCTACGCCGTCTCTGCTAGCCGGATGCTTGCCAAGCAGTTTGGCTCGACGGGCGCCGAGACCTCGCTCGCCGCACTGGCGCCGGTCGACGGGTCGTCCTAGTTGATGCTTACCGCCGAGACCAAGCCAAGGATCGGCAGCCGATCTCATTTGGCGGGGGTCCAGGTGCCGCCGAAGCTCATGCAGTCCATCTGGACCATCGCGGTGGTGATCCTGCCGTCGTTGTAGTAAAGACATCTTCCAGGTGCCGCCCCGCTGATTCATCGTGCACGTGCCCAGCAAGATGGCGCTCGGCATGACGTTACCGCGCGTCCGCCCGTAGACGTGCAGTCGGACTGCCGGGCTGACAGGGTCGATGGGGAGAAGTTGTCGTACTCCTCGCACGTGCGTTCCCCCTGTCCGACGAAGTGGCAAGAGAAAGACGACACGGCGCTCTGCTGCACGGGCGTGGAAAGAAAACGCGAAGATCGCAAGGAGCGCGAGCCGAGTCCGCATGCGGCAGCCGGCCGTGCTTTCGATGAAACGCATAACGGCAATACCGGCGGCGTCATCAACCTCGAGCTCTGTAGCCGCCCAGAGCGCGTACCTCGCGCTCCTGAGCTGGTTGCGGCTTTGCCTGAGATGGAGCGGAGCTCGCGCGTGAGGAGTCAGGGCGTGATCTGCCGGTGCGCGTGCTTTTGGGTGCTGGCGAGCATAGTCATGCGAGCCGAAGGGTTCGTGAGTATGTTGCTGATCGTCGCGATCGGCGTCCTTTCCACCGCGAAGCCCAGCTTTAGCTTGTTGGGGGGCCTCTGTGAAGGCCCCATCGCTCACTCGCCAACGTCGAAATGGGAATTTCGATGCGGCCTTCTGTTATTTGGTCGGTGCGATCTAATACCCGCTCAATAGGAATCTCAATTCTACAATTCACTCCTTCTGGCGCAAACACGAGAGCAACGCTGCCTCCAAGTTCGTAGGGGATCAGATTGCGTATAAGAGTGGAGCCATAACTGGACTGGACCTTAGATGGCACGGGGGGGCCGCCAAGCGCCAAATTAGGATCAGGTTTGTCGCGTTGCCGCTAAGTTTACGTTCCCAATTCACTGAGATTTGGCCGGTGGGGACCGATAGAGCGCCATATTTCCCGGCGTTTGTCGCGAGTTCGTGCAGCACCCTCGCTACCGCCTGAATTCCTGTGGAGGTGAGCAGGACATCTGTCCCGCTGATTGTTACGTTTGTGAGGGTCGCGTAGGGCGCAAGCTGGTTGCGGACGAGGGCGGCAAGTCCGACGCCCTTCCAGCCACTTTTGCTCAGGAGGTTATGGGCGGCCGCCATCGATCGGATGCGCCCCTGGAGCGATCGAAGGAACTCATCAACCGAGCGGCTGCCTTCGCACGCAGAAGTGGCGACAGCCGAAACCTGCGCGAGTACGTTCTTTACCCGGTGGTCAAGCTCCGCGACCATTAGTGCTTGATGCTTCTCGGACCGCTTCCGCTCGGTGATGTCGCGCACGATGCCAGTAAACATCCTCCTCCCGGCCACCCCCATTTCCCTGACTGCAAGCTCCATTGGAAAACTCGAACCGTCCTTGCGCTGTCCTACTATCTCCCATCCAGACCCGCCAACGTTGGCTCGACCCATCACTAAATAATCATTGACATAGTCGTCACGGTGGCCAGAGTCCGGCATCAGCATTTTGAAATTGCGGCCTATGACTTCCTCAGGGCTGTACCCGAAGAGACGCCCTGCCGCCGGGTTTAGAGTTGCCACCATTCCATTGTGGTCGAACGTGATGATGCCGTCCGCGACGGCGTTGAATATTGCGAGCCGATCAGTCCGCTCTCGTCGCAGCAGCACAATGGCGTTGGCAAGGCGCGTATAGAGGACCACTGTTTCCGCTAGCAATGCGAACAGTAGCGATGAACCCGCAAACAGCGCAAAGACACGGGCCACGTACCAGCCTGCGGTAAATCGAACAACCGTAAACAGGACTGCCACTACGAAGTTGGGTAACCATGCAAGCAAGGTCACGATCAGCCATTGATCAAGGATTGTGCGTCTCCGAATGCACAAGAATACCAGCGCCGTGGCGTTAAGGAGCCAGAGAAAAAAGTTTACATAGTTGGCGAAGGCCGTCTGTTGGACGGCACTTTCATATAGGCTTGGCAGATATCCTACCCACATCGTCGCGATCCACGTTAATCCGGCTGTCGCCGCGACCACGCATGCGATAGTGGTGCCAACGGTAACGCCGGTCGATCGATAAGACCGGTTAACATCGTCCGCGTCCTTCGACAGCGTATAGCAAATGATGTGCACCAGGAACGCGGCCTGCCAAAGCACGAATAGCCAGCCAGCGCTATTCAGTTTATCGCCGATCAGACCGGCTGGGGCGTATGCTCCCGGAAAGGTAAGTGTCTGCAGAAACGCAAACAGTCCACTAAACACATAGCCGCTTGCTAGCGTTAGCACGGCACGTTGAGGGTCGACTGAGTATTGGGCAAACAGAAGGACCGCCGTGAGGAGGTTGCTCACGCACATGACGGTTTGAATAACGGGTATAAAAGCGTCAACACGGGCTAACTGGACGTTCGCAAACGGCATCGTCACGGCGATGATAACCACTAAGACGACGAAAGCGCCGATCGAAAATTTGCGCTGCCGGGCGCTTGCCGCCATCGTTGCGATCGCGATTGGAAAATCATGATGGGAGTCCGCACCTAGGTCACCAATAGACGGGTTTTGCATTAGACCCCCTATCTGGATTGTGCGTCACACCCGTCGCCTAGTTCAACGAACGCGCCGGCTACGGCGACGAGCCGGCCCAGAAGACGTCTGGTTACTGGGAATGCGCGCTCATAGTATTGCCCAGCTCGAACTGCCGATCCAGGGGTTCAGCGGGTTCGCTGCCGGGCAGGTCAAGCACCAGGTCACGCCAGAGGGCGCGAAGTGAAGGTCGACTTACCGTTTACGGCGCGCTCGACCATCTGTTGCATAACGGCCCTGCAAACCCCCCGCCGCTGCGGTGCCGATCCCGGTGGTCCGTCGCGCTCTGTCCAGCTCATCGTGAAGGTCTTGCCCTCAGTCCGCCAAGCGATATCCAAGCGCCCCAGATCCTTCGTAGCCAACGTCTTGGGCTGCAAACAGCTGGCAGAGTCGGGCCATCGACGGAAGTGCCGGTGTCGTCGCAGTTTTAAGCGCGCTTCGACGGCATAGGCGATGCCACGCGCACGCCGAACGCAATAATTTGCGGAACCATGAACAGTGCGTCGCAGCGGTCTAGCCGGCCGTAGATCCCGCTGAATGTTGGTGGCCGCGACTGTCGCGCCGATCGATGCTCGCCTAGTCCGAACTTTACCTTCGGCCTAGTTCCTAGCTGGTGTCCGGCGACGCGCTGCCGCCCTGTCCGGCGACGCGCTCATGCAGGCCGTGTACGAGGGTCGGCGTTCATCAGATCGAGGATCGTTTCGAGTCGAGTGATGACGTCGCTGGTTTCCAAGAGTTGCTGCCTCTGTTCGATACTGATCGATAGTAACGCGGCGACTGTGTCGGCCAACAGACCAGGATCCCCGATCGAAGGCAGGCGCAAACGTCCTAGGGGCCCCGGCGGAATAGAGGAAAAATCGACGTTGGCGTAGACTTGGTACGCATCGAGAACTGCGCGCAATAGCGTGGCAGCTTCCGGCGACTGGCCGCGTCTCTCTTCAATCGGCACAACCTCTGCCGACAGGAATTCGTCATTGATCAAGCGGACGATGGCCGCTCGCTGAAGGCCGGAGACGGAGACCTTGAGAACCCCGTCCACTTGTGTCTGGCAATTTATCACGCTCGCTGTGACACCCACTGGATAGAGGGAGTCAAGCGTGTTGGGATCATTGTCGGCGCGGCGCCTTTGGGCGACCACGAGAACGCGGTGGTCGCCTGCCATGGCGTACTCCACAGCGCGCCGGGTTTTGTCGCGGCCCACGAAGATTGGCGTGATCATATGCGGAAACAGCACGAGATCCCGCATGGGAAAAATGGGGATGCCCGTTCCGACCGGATTAGAAGGCAGAATGGTCGCTGCCACCGATGTCCTAGACTCAGGGGCCATCGGGTGGCTCGCCTGAATCTTTGCGGCCAATACGTGCCAGTCTCTAAAGCCAAGGATTTTGGCAACTAGCTCCAGGCTTTCGCTATGGGTGAGAGAGACGGATTTGACGTTTAGCGCTTCGCGTAGCGTTTGCGCCATAGCCTTGGCGTCGCGGAAATCGCGCATGACCTGATCCTCTGCATGAACGAACGGAAAGTGTCAGGTTCTTGCGTTGCTGACCCGTTCGATCGGGCAAAGGAGGCCTAAAGCGGCTCGATACTTTCGCCATACCCCGAGAGGGGCGCAAGCAGCAGGTTGTATCTACCTATCAGCAATGTGCGCCGATGGCCTGCGGCTTGTCAATCCTGGACTGGTTGATTGTAAGTTCGCCTACGACGGTCAAGAATGACCGCTTGGGGGTCAAGGCCTTCGTGATGACGTTGGCGGATAGCTGCAGACCTATCGCGTCGCTCAACTCGGCGAGCCTTGGGCCACTTGCGGACATGCTGGCTCTTTTTTGACCGACGGACACTGTGTAAATTGCGTCAAAGGCTGCCCCTCGGTAGCGAACACCCTTGAGAGCCAGGCTGGAGCTCGCAGGTAGCACGTGCCCATAGCGGGGAAGGAGCACCATGAATCGATGTACAGCGCTTTCGTTGACCGGGGCGGTCGTGGCGGCATTGTTCGCATTTGGCTCTGCCCGTCCCGCGCTGGCGCAGACGCTTACAGAGCACCAGCAACTCGCCTTCGACATTTTCAAAGAGCTTGTCGAAATCGACACAGTCTCGGCGACCGGTGATACGGCGCGCGCAGCCGCTGCCGTGGCGGCACGGTTGCGTGCAGCAGGCTTTTCGGGCGACGACGTGCAGGTATTCAATCCGGCGCCGCGCAAGGGCAATCTGGTAGCGCGGCTGCGGGGGACCGGCGCCAGCAAGCCGATCCTGCTGCTTGCCCATCTCGACGTGGTCGAGGCGCTACGTGCCGACTGGTCGTTCGATCCGTTTAAGCTGATAGAGCAGGACGGTTACTACTACGGTCGCGGCACTGAGGATGACAAGTACATGGCGGCGATGTTCGTGGCCAACCTTATCCGCTATAAGCAGGAGGGGTTTCGGCCCGACCGCGACATCACCCTGGCGCTCACGGCCGATGAGGAGATTGGTGACAGAGACGCGCTGGGTATCAGGTGGCTCATCAAGAACCACCGCAATCTGATCGACGCCGAATTTGCTCTCAACGAGGGCGGCAATGTCGACCTGAAGGGCGGTGCGCCGATCCGCAACAGCATCCAGACCAGCGAGAAATTTGTGCAAACGTACCGGCTGGAGGCCACCAACAGGGGCGGCCACAGCTCAGTGCCGCGGGCGGACAATGCCATCTATCAGCTCGCGGCAGCCCTCACGCGCCTCGGCGGGTTCCGCTTTCCGGTCGACCTCAACCCGACCACAAGGGCTTATTTCGAGCGTGCGGTGGAGCTTGAGACACCGCAGACGGCCGCGGACATCCGCTCAGTTCTCTCCGCCAGTCCCGACCCGACCGCGCTGGCGCGCCTTTCCGAGAACGCCGAATACAATGCGCAACTGCGCACCACCTGCGTCGCCACGAGGCTGGAGGGCGGCCACGCCGACAATGCACTGCCGCAGACCGCTCGCGCCACTGTCAATTGCCGGATCATGCCGACCGAAAAGGCCGAGGATATTAAGACGACACTTCAGCGCGTCCTTGGCGACGACCAGATTTCCTTGAGGCCGACTAACTCTGGTTTGCCCACGCCGCCGTCTGCGCTCGACAAGAAGCTGTTGAGCGCGATCGAAAAGACTGCCGCTGAATTCTGGCCCGGCACGCCGGTCGTGCCAGTGATGTTCCCCGCGGCGACCGACGGCAGGTATCTGCGCAATGCCGGCATCCCCACTTACGGGCACTCGGGGCTTGCCGGCGATGTCGATGACGAGCGCGCCCACGGCAAAGATGAGCGCATCGCGGTGAAATCGTTTCATGAGGGTGGCGAATATCTGTACCGGCTCGTCAAGCGGCTCGCTGGCGGAAACTAGGCGTCGTCTGAAGTGCTGGGGCAGAACTGCCCTGCTCCGCCCGTGACCCTGTTGGGCGGGTTCGGGCCACTTGCGGACGACACCGCAATCGAGATGATCGGGGCGGAATTCGACCGCCCAAGCGGGAACGTTCCGGCTTTGCTGATGTCGATCATGGCCTGCCTCCTCTGGATCGATGTGCCATCGCCGAATCGGGCGGGGATCGGCTCTATGCCAGAATCTGTCGGACGTGCTATGATATATTTCAATCCGAAACGCCCGGGCTCCAAACCAGCCGGACGAGGCTTGGTATTTTCCTTTCCACGCTGAATTGTTGCGGCTAACCACATCTCCCCCACACCCCAGGAGCGACTCCTTTGCAACGACTGACAGACCAGGGGCAGCAGAAAATTAACGAACTGGCTCAACGCTACGGAGTCAGTACCGACGCGGTAATGACGTTGCTGCAGGCCCTGGTGAACGGCAACGGCACGATGGCGCAGTTTAACCACCGGGAGCTGGGGGGCGGAGGCCAGTGGATGCTGGGTGGCATGACCATGGTCGGCGACATGTTCAATCATGGCCTCAAGTCGAAGGTCGATGGCCTCTGTTCCGAGCTGTCGCAACTCCTGGCCCAGCAACCCTTCGTGCCGTTCCCCGCGAGCTTCCAGTCGCAGGGACAGGGGGGCGGTCAGCAGCAGCAACAGGGCGGCTACGGCGCCGTGGGCCCTGGTTTGGCCAGCCTGTTCGTCCCCGAGGCACCCGGCCGTGCTTCGGGCCAATGGTGGCCACCGGAACTGGGATTCCCGAACGGGACCGGGGCGCAGAACCAGGTTCGTTATGCCTATTTCAACCAAGCGCATCGACTGGCCGTCGATCTGAACGGACACGTGACCGTCTACGACACACTCGATCACCAGATTAGCGGCGTGTCTCAGCAGCAAGGGAGCGGGGGTTCGCTCACCTTCACCAGTCAGTACGGGACCGTGAGCGTCGCATATTTGCCCGTCGTCTCGGTGGATGGCGTGCCCAGCAATGCGCCGGAACCCCATGTGGCGCCGGCTCCCGCGCAGCCCCCCGAACCGGGCCGTGCTGAGGCTACCCAAGAATCGGACATTTTTGTCAAGATCGAGCGACTGGCTGACTTGCAGCAAAAAGGCATCCTGTCGCCTGAGGAATTCGCCGCCAAGAAGGCCGAGCTTCTGTCCCGACTGTAGCAAATATACCGCACGCCGAGCAGGTAATTGCGCCCACACGGGCCACAACCGACATGAAAGTGTCCGCCCACGTGGACAAAGCCGCGTGTCACGGACCGGCAGAAGCAGCCGACGTGATCTCGTTGGTGATCACCTTGAAGCTCGCGAGCGTGCAAGGGCCGAACGAGGTCACGATCGCGACGTCGGTGGCGTCGCGCCCGCGTGCCATCAAAATACGGCCGATGCGCGGCTTGTTGTGGCGGGCATCGAATGTGTACCAGCGGCCATCGAGATAAGCTTCGAACCAAGCGCTGAAATCCATCGGAGCATCGTCGAGCGGCACGCCGATATCGCCGAGGTAGCCGGTGCAGTAGCGCGCCGGGATGTTCATGCAGCGGCACAGCGTGACCGCGAGGTGAGCGAAGTCCCGGCACACGCCGCGTCGCTCTTTATGAACGTCCCACGCTGTCTTGGTCGGGCTGGCGTGGGCGTATCCGAAAATGATCCGATCGTGGACGTAATCGCAGATCGCATTCACCAGCGGCCAACCCTTCGGAACCCGTCCGAACAGGGACCACGCCGTATTCGAGAGGCGATCGGTTTCGCAGTAGCGGCTGCCCAGCAGATAGATCAGGACCTCCGTCGGCAGGTCTTCTAGCGCGTGCTGCTCCGCCTGCGGGGCAATTTCGTCTGGCTTGCCCTCGTCGCGCACCAGGAAGTCGGCGGATATCGCCAACCGGCCCGCCGGAGTGCGGATCACGTGGCAGAAATTACCGAAACTGTCGTGATAGGCATTGGCCGGGACCGGTGGATCGAGCCGGATGCGATCCACGGTCAGCAGATCAGGAATGCGTGACGGATGGACGCTCAGCGTCAGAATCATCGGCGTCGGCTGCGGGCAGTCGTAGGAAATTTCGTAGCCCGCACGAATCTTCATAGAAAGTTCCTCGGCCTGTGGGCAGCGCGACATGATTGCCGGAGGTGTCGTTCGTCCATCTATTTGCCTAGGATTGAACTGACGATTTCCCGTTGCTTCCTCGCCACCGTGCGCTTGCGCGGGAAGCGAGCGATTTGTCCTCTCAAAGTGGCGGTGTTCAACAGCTCGCCATGATCGACCAAGGCGAAATTCATAGGCGCTTCGGGGTAGCGAGGGCGCGCAAATCAGCCCCGGTGCGCGATGACATCGGCGTCGCCGGAGACCGGCCGTACAGTGCGGGTCATCATCGTGCCGCACCGTACACAGGCATGGGTAACGTCCTTAAGATCGTTTGATTCTGTGCCGTTAGCGATCCGCGTTCGTGTGATGGCCGTGATCACCATTTGGCGTCCGCAATGCGTGCAAGGGAGGAGGAAAGTTGGCAGGCTCGAAGGGGCAACGTCGGTGTACTGCATGGAACTCTTTCAATGACGAGGCATCCCGATTTCACTCTGGCCATTCCCGACCCGATTTAAGAGAGTGTCAACAGGTTTTTGTGCGGCGCACATAATTTGTGCCTCGCGACACCCCTTCGGCTTCCATTCGTGTCTATCTCGTTGCTCGGCCGGCCCGGCGGGCGCTTTGGCTCATTCGATTGCTATGGTGCTGAGTTCCTCGGCCGGCCGATCCTGAGGCAGATTTGCCGATCCCAAGTAATTTCCCCGGCATTTCCCGCGCGGCCAGGGGCCTCCGAGCGTAGGGGGAGCGCCACTGCCGCCGGTTCAACTTGCGGCAGCCATCGGCGAGCCGATTTTAGTGCTCGCAAGGTTCTCGCGCCCGCGCCGAAATTTTAGCGGGCCGGCCCGTTCCCCAACCCCAGACCTCGGGTTGCCGTCGCACCGGCCGCACCGTCGCGATTGCATGCGCCCACGACAGCCATGGGAGCGTCACTCCGATCTATGTTCGCGACCTATGTCGCGTCGCGCCGCCATAGGCCACGACCATTCCATGTTTTGTCGCGGATAAACGCGACATGAAAACGGCGCCCCCAGAGGGCGCCGCTTCTAAAATGATTTATAGTTCAGTAAGTTAGCTTGGTGAAGCCGCTGCATCGTGCGTTGGAACCGGACGAGGCGCTGGTGCAGCAATGGCTAAAGCCTCATAGTCGGGGCCAAGAACACGATTTTCCTGATCGTTGACCGCGGGCCTTCGCATGTCGCGAAAAAGACCAGGGCGTTTGTCGCCGGCCTCGGCGGCAAGCTGCGGCTTTTCTACCTTCCGGCCTATTCCCAGACCGGAACCCTGATGAATTGGTCTGGAAGCATCTCAAGGCCGACACGGTGGGACGTACCTCGATTACATGCGGGCCCGCGCCGATGGAATAGGTCGGTGTATCGCAAACCCTCCACTTCGCGGTCTCCGAGCCCGGTTCGAAAGCGTGCGCCAAACCTAAATCCGTTTTCGCGTGGAGGCATGGGATCAATGGGTGCGTCCAGCTCCTAGCCGTCCGCCAGGACCGCCGCCGCTGGCGTTAGCTTCGCGCTCACGGTAGCCATAGCTTCGAGCGGTCCCGGATGATCAGCGCCAAAAAGCCAGGTCTTTCAGCCGGATTGAAGGTGCTTGTCTTGCGGTCGATACGGCATGGTGAAGAAACCGGAATCGCCGAAGCCGATCAGCTGGAATGTTTACAAGGTCACAAGGAAACCAGCTTGCCCAGCTTTCGCTCACTTAGGATTTCGCCGCGACCGCTCGAAGATGAACTCGGAGCGATAGTCGGGCGAAGCAAATAAAGATAACGCTCGGAGACTTTGTTACCTCCGACGACATTCGATCAGTGGCGGGCAAGCTGTGGCGAAGCTGGGCTGGGTGATAAGTGCGGCGAGCGGGCTATCCGCCAGCGCGTGGCCGGTGGATGACGAGCGCCGCGACGACTGTCAGGGGCGCGGCGACGATGCTGCCGGCCGCAAAGATCGTGGAGAGCGGCAGGCCGACGAGATCGTGCAACGGGCCGATCCCGAACGCGGCGACGCCATAGCCCAGCTGATAGAATGCGATGAGTTCCCCTGCCATCACCGCCGAAAGGGAGGGAAACTCAGTGCCGCCGAAACTGATGCTCAGCGGCAAAAATCCGGAGCAGGCGAGGCCGGCCATTCCGAAGACGACTATTGCCCTCGCTTCGCCACGCACCTGGGCGGCAAGCTGGAAGACGACGAGCAGCACGAGCGGAAGCGCGACATAGATCCATCGCGCGGGCACGTGGCGGGAGATCGTTGCGATCAACACTCGTCCCACCGTTACCATGACCCAGAAGGCGGCCAAGGTGTAGGACGCGCTCTGCGACGAGATGCCCCGTTCGCTGCTGAGATAGACGATGACCCAATTGCCGTTCAGCGTCTCGACGATGCCGTAGAGAAATACGGCGGCGGCATAAAGCCAGAAACGGCGGGGAAGGCTCGTCCAACCGGTCGGCGCCCCCGCGCCGGCGCTGGACGTTCCGGTGGAGGCGCTTAGCGGCTCCGTCAAGGCGACAGCGAAGATCACAACCAGAATGACGGCCATCGCGAGCGGAAGCAGCCACCACGCGCCTAGACTGACGACGATGGCAATGAGTACCGGGGCCAGCGCCGTCCCCAATCCGAGCAGCGCGTTCACCGCCAGGACCGCACGATCGGCGCGCTCGGGGAAGAATGCCTCGGCATAGGTGTTGAGCGCCATGACCGTCGCGCCAAAGCCGAGACCCAACATTGCAGTAGCGAGGAGGAGCACTAGGAACCCGATATCGGGTAGGCCCAACAGTAGACGACTGAGTGCCAGGAGCGTCATTGAGACGAAATTGGCGGCGAGTCCCACCAGCAGCACCCAGCGTAAGCTAAATCGCTCGGCGAGTTTTGGCGCCAGGCCGGCGGCGAGGATGGCAAGCACCACCTGAGGGATGAACATCGCTCCGTAGCGCGTGCTGTCGAATCCGAATCCCTGCGGACTCGTGAAGATCGCGCTGGCCGCGGGGAACGTCACCAGCGCCAAGCCCTGCACGGTGCTGGTGATGTAGACGACGCCGATCTCGACGCGGCTTGCGGGCGCAAAAGTACTCACGACAGAAGCCCTATCGGCACGGCTTACACATCCCGGGGGCGTTGGCTATCGGGGTCAGCGACGGGTTCACGCTCGGAATACCGGTCCCGCCTTGTCGCTAATCGCTTCAACTCCCTTTCGAGGCGTTGCAGATACCCGACGACGACATGATCAAGCCGTGTTCTAAGGTAGAGGTGATTTCAGACCGTTGAGCTGCATGCCGCGGATTTCATTAGGGCCGATTGTTTTCCCATTGAGAAGAGTTCCTCGGGTAATAAAAGTTGCCTGTCCTTGCAGGACATAGATGACGTCCACATCTAACGCATGTACTTCAACCTGGCCGGGCTTATCTCGCCAACTCGTAACGACCCGGTAATCGTGGCCGTGCCCCGGATATAAAGCGCCTCCCTTTGCAAAGGAGTCGTCCACTGATTTTTATCGAAGTAGGTGACGGGGGCAGAACCGGAGTTCGGAGCCGGTGAAGATGCACTGCCGCCACTCTGGGATGCGAAGCGGTAACGGTAACGGGGCGTGCTGGTTCGACGCTTCGTATCATACAGTTTGCCATACCATTTCCCTCAGATTGACGAGTACCCGCTAACGGACGACCCCTTGTTCCAGCAGCAGAGCGTGGCCGTCCGGGTCGCGCACCATTGCTGCCTGGCCGTAATTTTTCAGGGTTACGATTCCTGGAGATACAAAACGCGCGTTGCATGCTTCCAAAGAGCGTACCTGCTGTTCGAGGTTGTCGATCCTCATCACGATATGCGCGTGGACCAAGTCGTTGCCGGCCGTATCGACCGGCGCGGCTCTCCCGGTCGGTGGCGTGCGGTACTCCAGGAACTCGATCCCGGGTCCATCCATAGAGCTCGGACGCATCCCTGTAATCCGCACGATGGCATTGAAGGTGTCGTCCAAAGCCTCCTGCGTAGCGCCGCGGTTTATGCTCACATAGGCTTCGGTCATGCCGAGCACTCCGCCATAGAACGCCTTGCTGGCCGAGGTATTGGAAATTCCAAGGCCGGAATGATCGATACCGAGAAAAATCCGGTCCCTCGGCTGCTGATGCCATATCGAGCGACCTTGCCCGGGAGGAAAATACAGAAGTTCCAGCGGATGGCCGTCAGGGTCCCGGAACTTGAACGCTTTCACCGAGCCATTCTGAGGCGGAAGAGTCTTCGGGCCGCCAATTGAGATCGGTGTGAAGCGGACCCGCTGCAAAAAACTGAACGCCTTATCCATGTCACTGACGACAATTGCGAAATGCTGAAACCACAGATCCTGGCTATGGCTGTCGGCGGGTATCGCCTTGCCCTGAATGCGGAATTGAACGAACTCGACCTCTTGCGCTCCTACGCGCATCGTCAGTGTCTCGAGAACTGCATCTTTGACGCCGAGCAAGTGAGCAACATTCGAGTCGTCTTCGCGCTCACGTCGGATGGTTTCGAACCCCAGTCCATCGCGATAGAACTGCTCAGTCTGGTTCAGGTCAGAAACCGTCACGCTGAAGCGCTCGATTGCGATCACGGACGCCGACGCCGGGAAAGTCGATACGACAAGAACAAGAACAACCATAACGGCCGCGAAAGGCGGGTAGACGTTCAGGCGTGGCCACAACAGGTTATGGGTGCGTTCGTCTCTCATTGAACTTCCGCATAGCCGACTGTCGTCGTCGTTTGTTTGTCGCTAAGCAATCCGTAAACCCCGCCGAGTGCCCACCAAACACAAAACATACAAAACCAGAGTCGCGACCGGTGCCATCATGCCGAGACGCCGCCCAAGCACGCCGGACCCCGCTATCGCCATCACTACGATCGACCTCCTTGGCAATGCGCGAGGCGAAGATTGGACCGCGGAACCGCAGTGGGCCGGGCAGGCAAGGGCTGACGATCGCGAAGCCACTTCCCAAAATACTGCCCCAATGACAAAATCGCCGATCCAGCTGACAACCGGAGAACTTGCGCCCGCCATCGCCGTAATCACGGCGATCAGATGAAGCTCAGGCGTCAACCCCATTGGTTGCTTCATCAGCACGATTGCGGCCAGTGCGGCCGTGGCAACGAGGCCAGCGATGATGCCCCTTTCGATCACGACCAGTCTCATCAGAAGCCCCTGTCTAAATTCACATTCTGCAAAAATTCGGGGAAGTTGAAACCCAAGCCAAAAGAATATTCCTTCTGCGAAGGAGCTCGTCGGCGCCGAATGAGGCAGAGGTGATTGTTTCATTGATGACCGTCATAGACGACTGTAAATAAGTTTGATTCCATAGACAGGGAAGCCTGCGAAGGAAGAAGGAGCATTGAGGGCGGCGGTGCTCGCCAGCAGAACACGCGTTCGCAACGTCGCGAATTTCCCCATGGGGATTAATTCTCCTGATTGACAAGTCGGTGCTCTGCCAATCCAGCGAGCAGCCCCAACTCTGGTTGAAACTCCGCACCCGTGTGTCGGTTCCACGCCAAGCCCGAATCTGGACTAGGCCGCGGAGGTTTATCGCAGTCGAGTGGCAGCCGGAGAACTTTATCGTCGCGTGTTCATCGCGACGAACATGAGCCGCCCGACCAAGCGCGTCGTTGCTTTGTACGACAAGCGCGGGACATCCACGCAATGGATCAAGAAGCACCGGCGGCACTAATCCGCTCCACGGTTCCGCGGTCCTGGCCGTCCGGGCTGTTCGCGACCGGCGCGCACTTCAGGTTCTGACAGGTCGCAAAGGACTGACGGGACCGAAAATGCGCAACATCTTCACCGCTTTTGCACATTCGCGCGGCATACGGCAGCCGGCGTCCAGCTTCTCGCTCGCCTTCCGTAACACCGGGTTGAAGTTACGGACACCGAACTGGATCAGGATCGATTTCATCCGGTTGACTGTGCTGGTCCGCAATCCGCGTGATCTCCTTCCCCGCCTTAATGACCTCGTCACGCCAACGATACAAAAGCCGCAGCAGCTCTTCCCGGATCAGGCGCAATCTTCTTCAGCGGTTCGCGATCATGCCGGCGACGAGCCAGCTCCTGAGAGCCATTTCTATGACGACTACGAGAGTGCTATCCTGCACAAAGGAGGCGCGGCAGACCTTGCTGTTGTCGTGGGGTTTCTGCAAACGACGGCAGCTAGCAGTGGCTTGGGATCAGCGACCTGATCGCCAAACCCGAAGGGCTTTCCTTCATCTCTCGCAGAGTTACGCAACCGCCGTGTGGACCGGCGTTAATCGTGACACAAGACCCGAAGCCGACATCGCCGACCGACCCGGCAACTGCGGACGAACGTATTGTTAGATCGAGGGGACATTGTTGCATCCCCACATCAGGCAGAGCTTTATGACCCGATCGGATCTTCGTAAGGCAAGCCTGCAAGAGCAGGCGGGTTCAAATGAAAGGCGTACAAAACCGTGATAACTCTCTCTCTTTCCGGGGGACATCACCGCGGGACCTGGGCTCCTAACTGCGCCTGTTCTCTGGGTTTTTGTTGGGCAGTATCCACCGGCTACAAGCTTGATGAAAGAACGCGCTCCCCCGAGCGTGACAGGCCCATGGAACAAATGACAAACATTTCGCATTGGCTAAGAGAGTTCAGCCAAGTCAACGGGCAAATAAACGATCACGATATAGCTCGCCTTTGCCGAACAACTCGTTAGGGAATACTGAGCATGGCGACAACCGATCCCCTTCGCTTCACGAAGATCCCCCTTACCAATGGTTCTGGCGTAATGCCTGCCCTTGGGTTTGGTTCACTGATCCCCGATCCCGTCGCAACCAAGCAGGCAATCAAGACCGCATTGGAAGTGGGATTTCGTCACCTCGATTGCGCGGAACGCTACCGCAATGAAGATGCGGTCGGTGATGCGATGCAGGAAGCGTTCGAGGCGGGGACGGTTCAGCGGAAGGACATCTTCGTTACCACGAAGCTATGGAACAACAATCATCGTCCTGAGCGGGTCAAGCCTGCCTTCGAGGCAAGTCGCCGGCGACTGCAGCTCGACTACGTCGATAGCTATCTCATCCATACCCCCTTCGCCTTTCAACCTGGCGACGAGCAGGATCCGAAGGACGAGCGCGGTCGGGCGATCTACGATTCCGGGGTCACCTTAGTGGAGACATGGCGGGCGCTGGAGCGCCTCGTGGATGACGGCCAGTGCAAGTCAATCGGCTTATCAGACATTACTTTGGAGAAGCTACGGGAGATCGTTGCGGCTGCGCGGATCAAGCCTGCCGTGGTGGAGGTCGAATCCCATCCGTATCATCCCCAATGGGAGCTCCTCGATTTTTGTCGGCAGCACGGCATCGTGTTGCTCGCATTTGCCGCGTTGGGGCATGGATTGGAGCCGAACTTGCTGGAAAACCCCGTGATCACCGCAATCGCGCAGCACGTTCACAAAACGCCTGCACAAGTTGTGCTTGCCTGGGCCATACAGCGCGGCACAGCCCTCCTGACCACATCGACCAAACCCAGCCAAATCCAGGAAAACTTTGAGATCTCGACCCTTCCCGAGGACGCTATTCAGGAGATTCGAGATGAAATCACGGCGCGGGTCCGCTTCAATCCCGTGACCGACACCGGCATGCCAGGGTTTCCCGAATTTTCCCGTATGGCCCCGAGGGAAGCGGACAAGAGATAACTCGTCTCGCCCATTCTGGAGAGCGGCACTCGCACGGGAGATCGGCCGGCTTGTTGTGTTAGCGTGCCAAGATCTATTGTAATGGGATTGCTTGTCCCTCTCCGCAGTTTGGCCGATCTGCAGTACGTTTGTGCGGGCACAGTGCGAGTTCATTCCTCGCCGATGCCACGGCTGAGATGAGTTAGCGCTCAAGGAACACCACATTCTTCTCGATGGACTGACGGCTGATGTGCAGGCGATTTGCGGGGAAGTCAGGGTCGGGGTAGCCAACTGCCAGACCGCACAGAATCGACAGTTCCGCCGGGATAGCCAGTTCCGCCCGGACGGTTTGAGGATACCCCGCAACCGAGACTTCGACGCACGTCCCCAGGCCTCGTTCGGTCAAGGCCAGCAGCAACGTTTGCAAATACATCCCCACGCCCAAGGCGTCCGCTGGGCCGAGGTCCCTGTGCATGCAGACGATGCCGACAAGCGGCGCGCCAAAGAACTTCCAGTTGCGCAACACAGCGGCTGCATGCTTAGCCGTGTCCTCAAGGGCGATTCCCATTGACCCATAGACCTGAGCGCCCAGCTCGCGGCGATAGTGCTGGAACGACTGAGGCAGCGGTGGAATTTTGGGTGGCCCGCGGCGGACCTCGCTGAGCAGGGCGGCGACGAGACGGTTGCGAGGCGGCCCGGACGCGAACACCATATGCCACGGCTGGATGTCGGAATTCGACGGTGCACGCTGGGCCAGGGCGAGGGACTCATCCACCAACGCTCGCGGCACCGATTGAGGCAAGAACATCCGCGTCGAATGACGCTCTCTGATCACTTCATCAAGGACTAACGAGTGCCAAGAAACTATCACGGCAGCACGTCCTAATCGACATGTTGCTTTCCTCGTTGAAGCGGGACCTGATCAATACGGGGCGAGCCGATCGACGGCCAACACCGACCTAAGGATCAGATTTCCAAGCG
>JASHRR010000063.1 GCA_030037185.1 Xanthobacteraceae bacterium
ACTTTCGCCAAAGCCAAGTGCTGTTGGCAGACTGCGAGCGTGTGGATTTTTGCCGAAAATTGGCAACGTCAGCAGAGAAGTTCCGCCCGGGACAAAGTGGCCGGGCATAAGGCATAAGGGCGGACAGCCCGACCCGTCCCCCGTCCCCGACCCCCTCAGCCTTTCGGCTCCCTGTTACCCCTCGCGAACGTGGCTCCCTCCCGACCTTCCGGGCCGGCGCATTGGCTGGCGACGTGGGGTGGCCGGGATGAGTGTGTCGGGATGTGTGTCCTGGCGGGTCGAGAGAAAGGGGCACCCCGTTGCCGGGGTGCCCTTTCCTTCAGAATAGCCGTGCGATTGTCGCTACCACCGAGGCCAGTTTCAGGTGCGAGAAACACCCCAGGCCGAGGCTGTAGGTCCCACCGCAAGGCTTACTGGCTTCGATGATAAGAAACACACCCATGGGTGGCTCCTATCTTCTTGCGTGAGAACCCTTTGTGTAGTCGGTTCACGCATCAGGCCAGCAGTGTTTGGGGGAGGGTTCGCCTGAAGCTCAGGAAACCTGTCTGCGGATTACAAAGGGCTCTGGTTCCGCCAGCCGTGGCGGCCGTCGGAAGGTCCGACCCGTCCAGCCCCGCACTTGCGTCTCAGTCTTTCAGTCGTCCTTGTTCAACATGTGCTCGCACCAACTGCACATGCCACCGTTGTCGTGGGCGGCGTACATCTCCGACCACGGAATGTTGCTGCCGCACCGGGTGCACTCCGGCGTCACGTACTCGTCCGTGACCTGGGTCTTGAACACATACTTCTGCTTCTCCCGACAGCAATTCGGTGCTGCCGCCGTCTGCGATGACCTTCTTGGTGATCCCGGCCGCTGCGTCGTCCAGACCTTCGCCGTTTAGAACTTCCTTCAGAAAATCACTAAATCCATCGTCTTCGAGCATCGCTTGCTTCGCTAAGCCCATTACTCAACTCCGCTGTTAACTACGGTATATGGGTATTGTTAACCACGCTGCATGGGCATCGCAGATCGCAGTTTCAAGAAGAGGCTCAATCCGGCTCCACGCCACCCATGTGCCACCCAGATCGCGCTTTTCCTGGGTGGCGGCCACCCGTAAAACCTCTTAAGCGCTTGATTTCAATGGTGAGCCCGCTGGGACTCGAACCCAGGACCACTTGATTAAAAGTCAAATTTTTGCGGACAAAACGGGATCTAGCAGAACCGGCTTGCTTTCACAAATGCCCGTGTTTATTGATCTTTGCACTCGACGGGACGCAACGGAATTCCGCAACATCGCGCCATTTTGTGTCCCCGCTGTGTCCCCAAATGCGCCGGACGCGGCAGGAGTGAAGACGGGGACACAAAAATGGAAATTCCTACGCAAAAACAAACAAATACGCTTGCGCGCCCGGCAAAAACCGCGGCGACAGCGTTGGTCATATGCTCCTGGGTTCACAACCGATAGGAGCAAAAATGCAGCAAAAACTGACGGATGCCTACCTGCAGTCGGTAAAGCCGCCCCCGGAAGGGCGGCTCGAAATCGCTGACCTCAGTTGCATCGGCCTGTCGTTCCGGATCACAAATGCCGGCGGCCGGTCGTGGTGTTTCCGGTTCCGGGATCCGAAAACCGGAACCACGGGGCGTTTCAAGATCGGCAATTATCCCGACATTTCCCTGAAGGATGCGCGGGCCACCGCCGACAACATGCGCAAGCGTGTTGCCACGGGCGTCAATCCTACTGAGCAAAAGAAGCAGGACCGGGAAGCGGCCCGGGACCGGAGATTCGACACGCTGGCAAATCTCTATCTGACCGAGATCAAGAACACGGATTCCGACCGCTTCAAGAAGTCGGCCGACCAGGACGAGGCCGCCCTCAACAAGCACGTGCTGCCGAAATGGAAGAACCGCCGTTACGATGAAATTGCCAGGGCCGATGTCATCGAGTTGACGAAGGGCATCATGGCCGCTGGCACGCCGATCATTGCGAACCGCGTGCAGGCGCTGATTTCCGGGGTGTTCAGCTTTGCGGTTGATTCTGACCTGCTCGACGCAAACCCGTGCTCCCGGCTGAAAAAGCAGGGACGCGAGCAAGCGGGCACCCGCGTATTGAACGACGCCGAACTGCGGCTGTTCTGGCCCCGGATCATTCAAACGCCGATCAGTCTCAAGACAGGACAAGGCTTACGCCTCGCACTTCTGCTTGGCCTGCGCATCGGTGAGGTTGCGGCTGCCGCGCGCGCCGAATTCAGCTACCTCGACGATCCAGAGCGCGCCGGATGGCTGATCCCCGAAACGAGAAGCAAGAACGGGCGGGCGCATTTCGTGCCGTTGCCGCCGCTGGCGCGATCGATCGTGCAAGCGGTGCTGGAACTGGTGCCGCAAGATCAGCCGTATCTGTTCCCGAGCCGCAGCAATCGCGATCAGGCGCGGCCGGCGCACGGGTTCACCATCGCGATGCGGCGGTTCGGCGAAAGCCTCGTCGGCAAGAATTTGGACGGTGCCGCGTCTTGGCAGGTGGAGCCGCCGTCCCCGCATGATCTTCGCCGGACTCTCCGCACGCGGCTGTCAATGCTGGGTGTACCGAGAGAGGATCGCGACGCAATCCTCAACCACACGCCGTCAGACGTCGGCTCGAAACATTACGACGTGTACGACCGCGCCAAGGAAAAGCGCGAAGCCCTGACGCTGTGGAATGACGCGATAGCACGAATTATCGATACCCGGGCTCCCTCAAAGGGACGGCTGCCTGTTGACCGCTCGCGGGCCGAAGCCGCACGGCGCTTGCGGGCAGCCCGAAATTCTCACGAGGGGTCCCAATGAGCGGTCAAGAGGAAGACGAGTTTCGCGGTGGTTTGGAGCCTTCGCAGAGCGAGCGGGCGCACCTGTGGTCGCTGGCATTAAGCCGCCTTCATCTCCACGGAGATCCCACCAAAATAATTGAATTATTAAGGCAGCATGTTCCGCCGGGAGAGCACCAATACGAGTTCTTCGCCGACCTGCTCGATCCATCAAAGGCAGAGGACCAGTTCTGGCAGGTGACGTTTATAAAATCACGCAAGGCATTTCGAAAAAGTGACACCAACTTTGAGCTCTTAAAGGTCGGTAACAAGGTGTTAGACGCCGAGGCTGCCGGCGAAAAAAGATATGTGGCAGTAGAGCGGGTCGCTAAAGAGCTTAATAAAAGCGAGCGTTATGTCTGGAAGGCCTTGGCGCTCCTGGAGAATCCGACAAAGTTATTGGACTCTGAAGACTGAACGCGAGCACCTCACTTCTGTTCAGTGAGCGGAAGGACTCCACGTCAGTTCAGTAAGAGGCACGTGCCCTCTGTCGAAGAGCATTCTATCGTTCACCGCATGCGGATCGGTTCCGCTCAATGCGAGGGACGAAAAATGAGCCTCACAGACCCGTTTACAACGCCACGCACCTCTCACGCACCGCTCGCAGCGGCGCCTGTCGCGCATCCGCTCGAGGCCGTGCCTGGTCTTACGGGGGTTCCTCGTACGAAGGTGTTCGAGGACGTCCGCAACGGCAAGCTGATGGTGCGCAAACGCGGGCGCACCAGCATCGTCGAGCACGACGAAGTGGTCCGGTACGTCAAATCATTCCCGGTCAAGCAGCCGATCGTCGGGCAATCGGCAACGGAAATCGTCAGTGACGGCTCCTGAAGAGCACGAAGGTTGCCGGCCGCCTGACGCACGAAAAAGCCCCGTCGCTGCGAACGACGAGGCTTTCTTTTCCATCAAACCACCGTGTTCGAGCACGGCAGGAAGCATAGAAGATGCAGGATTCTGATAGTCCCGATGGCCGCGGCTGGCAAGGCGGAAACGGCAGCCCCGGTGGAGACAACGACATCGCTGCCACTGTCCCCGGCGACGCTGGCGGGAGGGCCTATGGCCCCGCCAAGGATGCTGCCGGGGTGCTCGCCGAGGCCGTCAGGGCCCTGCGCACTGCCGAATCGGACCTTGGCAAGCTTCACGCAATCCGCGACGCGGCGACGGATCTGACCCGGCTTGGCGCCGATAACGCTATTAGCGACCTGGAAGATATCGCCAGGGATGTCGGCAATCTGACCTCAATCGAAATAGGGGCTGCGCTGAGGAACAGCGCCAAGCAAGTCGAGGAAGCAGCCGCCTACGATTCCGCAGAGCTTTACGAACTCAGGCCGAAATTCGAGCCGTCCGCTGAAATCATCCGCCTCGCCCGGCTCAAGCTGATCGACTACGAACGGGAGCGGAGCGCCGCAGCGAAGCGGCTCGGCATGCGGGCCAGTGCCCTGGACCTCTTCGTCAAGGCGCAGCGCAGCGAAGCTGCCGGCGGCGACAATCGCCAGGGACGTGCCCTGAGGATCCCTGATGTCGATCCCTGGCAAGATCCCGTCGACGGCGCCGAACTGCTGGATGACATCACCAGAACGATCCTTCGCTACCTGGCTCTGCCGGAAAGCACGGCTCAGACCGTCGCCGTGTGGGCGGTTCACACGCACTGCTACGACGCCTTCACGATCTCGCCGCGGCTCGCGATCACCTCGCCGGAAAAGGGCTGCGGCAAGACCACCTTGCTCGACGTCCTCTCCTGCATGGTCGCGCGGCCGCTTCCGGCCTGCAATGCCAAGGTGGCGGCCATCTTCCGCGTCGTCGAGATGACGAAGCCGACACTCCTGATGGACGAGGCCGACACGTACTTCCACGACAACGACGAGCTGCGCGGCATCCTGAACGCGGGCCACCGCAAGGGCGGCTACGTGCTCCGGTGCGAGGGGGATGACCTGGAACCGCGGATGTTTTCAACATGGGCGCCGGGCGGCGATTGCGGCGATCGGGAAGCTGCCGGACACACTCAACGATCGTGCAGTCCCGTGCCGGATGCACCGCCGCAAGCCCGGCGAGAGGATCATGTCGTTCCGCATCGACCGGACTGACGATCTTGTGTCCCTCGCCCGGAAGGCGGCACGATGGGCGGCCGACAGTGAGGAGTTCCTCCGTAAGGCCGATCCCGACGTCGGCACCCTGTCCAACCGTATCGCGGACAACTGGCGTCCTCTCCTCGCCATAGCCGCCGCCGCAGGCAGGGAATGGCCAGCCCGCATCCAGGCGGCTTCTGTGAAGGCGGCATCCAAGGATGACCCGTCGACCAAGGTGCAGCTGCTGAAGGATATTAAGGCGTTTTTCAACGATCGAGGAAACCCGCATGCCGTCTTCGGCAGGGAATTGCTCGATCATCTGATCAGCATGGATGACCGACAATGGGGTGAGTGGAGCAAGGGGAAGCCGATGTCGCGGACGCAACTCTCGACGCTTCTGGCCCCCTTCGAAGTGTACTCGATTAGCGTGCGTATCGGTAACGCCACAGCCAAGGGTTACTACCGGACGCACTTCGATGACGCATTTGCCGCCTACACCCCCGATCGAGTCGTCACATCGTCACAAAGCCTGCAGGACAATGACTTCTCGAATTTCCAAAGCGCCACAACGGAAATCGATGTGACGCTTCAGAAATCGCGGTTAGCGTACAGCCGCAGCGATTGTGACGATGTGACGGTTCAAATCCCCCCTCAAGGCACTGATGGACACCTCGACCCTTCGGAGGGGCCGGAGCCGGACGACTGGTGGCGCGAAACAGAGCCGGAAGACGAAGGTCCGGACGCGTTCGATTGATACCGCCGCGCCGTCCTGCCGAAACTGCCGGATTGTTCTACCCCTTCGACGCGGAAATCGATTAGTGGCGTACGACATCCTTGCCGCATTGCCGCACTCCCCGATTGTCGCTTAAAAGAGACAATCCTCGATGATAGATGTCCAGCGAACTGACGTGTTCATGAAGTGGCTTGATGGCTTGCGCGATGACGAGGCGGTCGCGCGCATTTCCAACCGCATCGATCGTCTGACGCTCGGAAACCCCGGCGAAGTAAAATCGGTTGGTGAAGGCGTGTCATAGATGAAAATCGACTACGGCCCTGGCTACCGCCTCTATTTCACCAAGCGCGGCAAGGTGATTGTGCTTCTGCTCTGCGGCGGAACCAAGCGAACGCAAGAGAGGGACATCAAGCGGGCGATCAAGATGGCAAAGGAATTGGGCTGATGGTCACGGTAGCAAAGTGGGACCCCGCTGAGGTGCTCACCTCGCCAGAACGCATTGCGGCCTATCTCGAGTTTGCCCTGGAAGATAATGA
>JASHRR010000566.1 GCA_030037185.1 Xanthobacteraceae bacterium
CTTTGATGGTTTGTTCGCACAATTGTTCGGCGGCGGCAGCGCCAAGTTACAGCTGGTGGACAACGACGACCCGCTGGAAGCCGGCCTCGAAATCCTGGTCACCCCTGCGGGCAAAACCCAGTCCATCCTGTCGCTGCTCTCCGGTGGCGAACAAGCGCTCACCGCGCTGGCATTGATCTTTGCGATGTTCCTGACGAACCCGGCGCCGATCTGTGTGCTGGACGAAGCGGAAGCACCGCTTGACGATCACAACGTGGAGCGCTTCTGCGCTCTTCTCGAAGAGATGACGCGAGCGACAGACACTCGCTTTTTGATCATCACCCACAATCCCATCACCATGGCGCGTATGAACCGACTGTTCGGCGTCACCATGGTTGAACGCGGCGTCTCGCAGCTCGTCGCGGTCGATCTCGAAACGGCAGTGAGATTCCGCGAGGCCGGGTAGTCTTCCTACGACCCCATCGGCGGGTGGTGACACTTTACGTTGAAAGTATTCGAGCGCCGATGGGAGTAACGTAATGCACGCAATGACACGGGAAAATATTGACAGCTGAATGCAAGCGGCGGAGAAAACGGTGTTAGCGACAGTCATGCTCGCGAACGGAAAACCGGTGACAACGTAATCCTGGCAGCTATAACTGATCGTGGAAAAGGCATTACCCTACGAACCATCGCAACGGCCCCGCCAAAAGACAATGAGCTTTCTTGTCGTGATCACAAATGTATTCTCGCGACATTGAAGCAAGGTGGCAAATGGCGGGAATGGCGAAAGGCCCCGGCGTGGCGTGCCCAGGCGTTTCATTCATCGGTTGGGGTATCTTTCATCGCAACTAAAGAGCAAGAGTACGACCCCTTCGTTCGCGGCAGGTTTTCAGCGGGCGTTCGCACAGTGGAACTACATGATGTGGCGCGGGCACGAACGTTCCCTTTGAAAATTTGGTATCCTGCGCTCCCGGGTCGTCAGAATGAGGATCGGCGTCACGCGGCGGACGACCACGTTTTGCTGAGTGAAATGCGAGACGCCGAGGCCTACATTGGCCTCTACCCCCTTGATCGGCTTTTCTCACAGCTCCGGAGGCGACCGTAGGCAATCGTCGTTCCTTTGTGCGCATATCGGTAGTCATGGCCATGTGGTCGCTGCAATCGATTACCCCGAATTAGTGGTCCCAGAACTCGCACGCCGGGCCCAAGAAACTGCAGAACAAGCGGCTGTTCGCCTGGAGGCGATGATCGAAAATTGCGTGCCTTAGGTGCGGTTCCTCTTGGATCAAATGCTCGCAGGCGATAGTCTCGGGCTCGGCGTTGATATCGACCACGAGCGGATTGGCGTGGTTGGGGACAGCTTCGGCGCATGGACGGTGCTTGCCGCGCCCGATTCTGATCGGCGCGTCAAGGCCGTTGTGGCGTTGACGCCCGGGGGCGCCTCTCAGCGCAAAAAAATAATACCCCTTTCACTGAGCTTTGATTGGCGCGTAGCGTTGCAATGTTGCTACTGGCCGCGGAAGATGATGCATTTCTGCCGTTCCAAGGAATGTTGGAAATTTTTGAGCGCGCGCCGTCGCCTAAGCTCATGGTGACGCTCAAACGAGCCGACCACCTGTATTTCATGGACAACGCCGAAGAGGTTCATGAGCCCTTTCGGACTTCGAATGTCGGTGACCAGTACGCAGAAAATCAGCGCGATGTGAAGCCCGCGGCGCAACTGGTCTCGGCCGGGACAGCGCAACCATTCGCGTGCGGCCTCAGCGTGGCGCACTTCGACGCTATCTTACCGCACCATTCGTCGGCAGGGAGATTTCTCGAAGTCGACTTGAAGCGGGCGCTATCGGATCGGAGCATTGATGCCTGGATTAAGACGCCCCCAGCTGCGCCGATTGTCCCCATCTAACGTAACTTTTGCACCCAAAGGTGGGCTGGCCCGCCGTGAAGCCGATGAGAGCCTGTCGGATATCACACCACGATCGCGAGGCTGTAGCAGGATACGAGGACTGTCACTCATTTGCGCGCGATGCTCACGGTAATCGCTTCCCCATACTCGTGCGCTCTTCGATCATTATCCGAGTTGCCTATAGAAATCGATAACGGTGGCGTTTGACGCCCTGACCTGTACGTTGATTTTGTTGCACCCCATCGACCGAAGACCGTCCTCTGCTCCACGAACAAGTGCGGTCCCGATGCCTTGGCGCCGATAAGACAGCCACCGCATAAAACCAACCTCGATGCCCGTCGTAGCCAGCAATAATAGAACCAATCACCTAGAGCGACGAGGAACAGTTCAGGTTGCACAGCGAGCTTTGCCGGGATAACAACTTCGGCCCTATTCCAAGGCGGATCATCGGGAAAGGCTTCACGCCATAGGGCTTCCACACCAGCAAAGTTGTCGAAGCCGTACGGCACCACGCGGAAGTCTGCCATTGTCCGTCACCGCCGATTTCAAACAGAAAAGCTAGACCAGCGGCTGGCCGCCTCTGTTGCCAGTAGTACACCCAGGTGGTATTACTCGCTCGACAGCCAAGCCCCGTTATGCCCATTTCATGAGATTTCCTGCTCCTTCGACTCCATGCCGTAGGGAGCGCCAGGGCGCACCGTGGCCTCGGTGCCAGGGCAATCGCCAACGGCTCAAGAGTGGGCGCGCATCAGTATTGCGTTTTGCGGAGCGCGGCTTGCAGCAAGCGAGCCGGATCACACTCCCCAAGTCTCGCCGCCGCAATAATTCGTGTAGCGATGCGTTCCCTCACCACATCCGGCTCGCCGGTGTCTTCAAGTTCTTCAAAGGCAGCGTCCAGAACTTCGCTCATCTCCGCAATTGCCTCAGGTCCGAACACCCCACGTAACCGCATTTACATAGTCGTTACTCTCCCACCATCCCCTAGACACGCAATGCCCCCGACGTACTCGTCCATGTTCTGTCTTTATTAGCATTGCATATTTATTTATACAGTATTGTTTTTTCTCGTTTCAGCGGTTATGGAAGTAGTATTGTTTCTACGGCTTTGTTTCTCTGGATTGTTGTGAGCAGAGTATGCCGAAAACGCCGAGTCGTGTTTTATGCGTTACAGCACAGATTAGCCCGTGGAAAGATAGGTACTCGCTTGAAGTGAAAAATATATTTCTCAAACAGCGTTGGCGCCCGGACGTCTACGTTGTCCGAGCATGATGTTCGCTTTCAAACGCGTAGTCACGCGTCAATGGCACCGCATCAATGCGACGAGCAACCTGAGCCTGAAAAACCATCAGGCCGCCATAGCGAAAGCTCATCTCGCTGGCAGCGAGATAAAACTCCCACATGCGACAGAACCGCTCGTTGTAGAGATCACTTAGTTGGCGGTGATTTGCCAGGAAGCGTTGTCGCCAATGCCGCAGTGTCTGCGCATAGTGAAGGCGAAGA
The DNA here is from genome assembly GCA_030037185.1 of Xanthobacteraceae bacterium. The sequence goes on from JASHRR010000566.1 coordinate 3,389, forward strand.
ACCTCGAGGTCGGTAATCCACAGACCGGTTCGCTCGATCACCGGAATCACCTCGGAGAGTGCCGGTATATAGCCCCCGGGAAAGATGTATTTCCTAATCCAGGCGTTGGTGACATCCGGGCCATCTTTCCGGCCGATGGAATGGATGAGGGCGATTCCGTCGTCGGTCAACAATCGCGAGACAACGTCGAAGAATTGGGAATAGTGCGGCATTCCAACGTGTTCGAACATACCTACGGACACGATACGATCGAACTTTCCCTCGATCTCACGATAGTCGCGTAACTCGAAGGTGACGCGTTTCTCGAGTCCAGCTTGCCGGACCCGCTGCTGAGCGATCGTGAATTGCGCGCACGAGAGCGTGGCGCCAACGACGTGGACTCTTTCCGTACGTGCGAGCCAAAGCGCAAGACCGCCCCAACCGCAGCCGATGTCGAGCACGCGCTGTCCGGGCTTCAGGATGAGCTTAGCGGCGAGGTGCCGCTTCTTGGCGTCCTGCGCGTCGTCGAGCGAGAGGCTAGCGTTGCGGAAATAGGCGCAAGAGTACTGGAGGTCCGAGTCGAGGAACTGCTGATAGAGAAGGTACGAAAGATCATAATGATGGGCAGCATTGCGACGAGCGTTATGAATCGAATTGTACTGCAGAACGCGACGCAATACCGCTTTTGCGGTGGCTCTCATCCAATTGCGCGTCAGTCGCCGCTGGCGTTCGAGATTTCGGCCACAGATATCGAGCAAATCCCAAACCGTTCCCTGCTCGATGGTCAACGTGCCATCCATATAGCATTCGCCAAGATAGAGATCGGGACGGAGTGCGAGCTTAA
>JASHRR010000064.1 GCA_030037185.1 Xanthobacteraceae bacterium
ATGGGCGGAAGAAAACCTCGCGGTCATGCCGGCAAAATCGCAGGCCGCGGCGCCGATCCTGCAAGCGTGGCTAAGGCGCCTCTCGATTCTTCTCCAGACGCACAGCATACCGATAGTTGAATTCCTGGGGCCCCATCGCGGGACTGCAGGTCCCGAGTCTGGAATCAAAGTCGCAGCATCACCACTGAATGGCGACTATGATGCTCTCCGAGCGCAGATCCGGAAGGCTTATCTCGAACTCACCGGGGGGCGCTTCAACACGCGCGCGTTGTTGCGCGATCTGCGCCAGAAGCTGCGAGACATCGACCGTCCGGCGCTCGACGATGCCTTGAGAAAGATGCAACGCGAGGAACAGGCCTCGCTCTACCAGCTTGATAATCGGGTCGAGATTACGGACGCAGATCGTGCTGCCGCCATCCATTTCGGCGGCGAGCCGCGCCACATTCTATGGATCGAACGATGATCGAGCTCGAAGCCTTCCGCTCGGTCGATTTCAACTGGACGCGTCAGCTCAGAAGTATCTGGCGCGACCCGCCTTACCACGTACCCTCATTGCACCAGTGTCCGCTCGACGAGGTCGTCGATTACTTCGTGTCGCAGACACGTGATCCGGATTCATTGGACGAGCCGCTTGGGCGGGTGATCGTCGGCCCGGCCGGCTATGGTAAGACCCACCTCATCGGCGAACTCCGCCGCCGAGTCTGGGACATGGACGGCTGGTTCATCCTGCTCGACTTCATCGGCATAAGAGACTTCTGGTCGTCGGGTGCACTTGGCTTCCTGAATTCTCTGTTGGTTCGTAGGCCGGACACCCGGGCAGAAAAGCAGCAATCCCAATACGACCGCCTCGTTTTGAAACTCGCTGACTTCCTGGGCATCTCCGGGGGCCTCATCGGAATCGCGGAACGTCTCCCGGGCCAACCGCAGCAGATGATTGCCGAGATGGCTAGCTTGTTCACGCGCGCGCTGGCCGCCCGGTTTTCAAACCAAACCGCCGCCGCGCATCGCGACGTCGTCACCGCGCTCATTCTCTTGATTTCTGTTGATCTCGACCACCACAGCGTCGCTCACGGTTGGCTTCAAGGGATGGATTTCGATTCGGTGGAGGTCAGGCCCCTCGGGTTCAAGGGACAAAATTCGCCGCTCAAAGTCGTGCAAGGCCTATCCTGGCTGATGAGTCTCGTTGGACCGACGCTCATCGCCATCGACCAGATCGACGCCATCGTTACCGCGAGCAATTCTGCCGCGCGCGAGACTGACGGCGGCGGAATTCAGGAGCAGAAAGAAGCGCAGTCGATCGTCGATGCGCTCGCCCAGGGCCTGATGGACCTCCACGATCAGAAGCGCCGCACCGTAACTGTCATTTCCTGTCTTGAAGCAACCTGGAAGGTCTTGCAGGTTCAGTCGTCGGTCCCGGTAGACGCGCGCTACTACTCGCCCATCAATCTGCGTGCTTTGCATGCGGATGTGGCGCGCGGAATTATCGAAGCGCGGCTTACGCCGGCCTATGAGGAAGCTGGCTTTCGACCACCTTACCCAACCTGGCCCTTTGCCGAAATAGCCTTACAATCCGCGAACGGCTTTTCACCCCGACAACTGCTCAGGGCATGCGAAGAGCACCGCCAACAATGCGTCGCTGACGGGAAGGTCACAGAACTAACCACATTCGACAAGATCAAAGGCCCGTCAACGGGTGACAGCCGTGACTCCGGCAGCCTCAAGGAAATTTATGAAAGCGAACTGGGAACGGCCACAATCGCTGGGCTGATGGACAGCGATGGCGAGGAAGAACTGCGCGAACTGCTCGATATCACGCTGCGGCTTCTTGAAAAGCATTTCGACCTGCCGGACAACATCGACGCGGTCGTACAACGCGACCCCGACCAGAAACGGCCTTCACTGCACGGCCGGCTGTCCTTCACGTTCCACAGCGAGAGAGACCGCGAGGAGCACTATTGCTTCCGCATCCTTGGGCACACGCAGGCAATTGCATTCCAATCGCGCTTGAAAGCAGCGATGACCGCTTCCGGTATCGATGCCGCGCTCAAATTCCGCCATTTATTCATTCTCCGCCGCGGCGACACGCCGGGCGGACCAAAGACGGCAGCGCTGGTCGGGCAGTTCCGGAAGGCTGGTGGCAAGTTCGTCGTACCCGCGGACGACGACCTGCGTATATTCGTGGCGCTCGCGAAGATGCAGGCGCGTGACCTTCCCGATTTTGAAGCCTGGCTGCGCCAGGAAAGGCCGCTCTTCAAGTCGCAGTTGTTCCGGCAGGCGGGCCTCTGCCCGCCTCCGTTCCTCGCACCGCCAACTTCAACGACACCGGATCCATCGCCAGATCGAACGCCAATGGACATCCGCCCAGGCGCCGCGCACCGGCCCGTCGGAGCGCCCGTCGAATCCCCGCCGGCATCGCCCCTTGCGCAACCCCGGCCAACCCCAATCCCGCCCGTACCATCCGAGCGACTCATCCCAATCGGCCACCGTTATGACCGCGGCGCGGTTGGCGCAGCGGTGACGCTCGCGGCCGATC
>JASHRR010000567.1 GCA_030037185.1 Xanthobacteraceae bacterium
TGGCGGCAGCGGTAAGATCATCGAGCCACCAAGCCGTATCGAGACCGTTGATGCGCACGATCACTTCGCGAGCCCCGAAGCCGCCGGCTGCAATGGCCGCCATGACCTGCCGGCGCGCCGTTTCTTTTGCATCCGGCGCCACCGCGTCCTCGAGATCGAGGATCACGGCATCGCAGGGCAGAGTCGTGGCCTTTTCCAGGGCTCTGGCATTGGCGCCCGGCATATAGAGTACGCTGCGGCGTGGACGAATGGTCATGGTGGAATCCGCGTCATCATTGGAGTTGGGGTGTTCGCCCGCCTTTTTCGGCGGTGCTTTCCAGCAAAAGCGAGCCGGCAAGGCGGCCCCCACCGTGCCTTCCTTTGGGAGAGGGTCGCGAATCGAGAATGCAAGGTATGCACCAGCTTTCGCCACGCGACGTTATCGCCCGGCTTGCGGGGAGGACAAGGGATGAGGCAGCAGCGATGGGGCTGAGGTGGGTAGCGGGGGTGGATGGTTGCCGGGCCGGGTGGGTCGCGGCATTCATCAGCCCGGACCAGGAGGGCGTCCGGCTTCGCGTCATCGAGCGTTTCACCGAAATTTTTGCCGCGCCCGAACAGCCCTGCATCATTGCGGTGGATATTCCGGTCGGGCTGCCGGCCTGCACCGGACCGCGCGGGCGCGGGCCGGAACGCGCCGTGAGGCCGCTTCTGGGCGAGCGGCAATCATCGGTTTTCACCGTACCGTCCCGCCCGGCAATTTATGCGCTGGACTACCGCGAAGCCTGCCGCGTGGCCTTGGAAACCTCCGACCCGCCCAAGAAAGTATCCAAGCAGCTCTTCATGATCGCTCCGAAGATCCGGGAGGTCGACGAGACGCTGCGCAACGCACCGTCGCTGGCCAGCCGGGTTTTCGAGGTTCATCCGGAGGTCGCATTCTGGCGGCTCAACGGCAACCGGGCGTTACCAGAACCCAAAAAGGTCAAGGGGCGTGCCTGTGCGCCCGGTCTCGCATTGCGGCGCAGGCTGCTCGCCCAGCACGGGTTTTCCGAGGCCGCGACAGAGGCGGCCGCGCCGTTGGGCGCGGCCATCGGCGATGTGCTCGACGCGCTCGCCTGTGCGGCGATCGCGCGACGCCTGCTTGCGGGCCTCGCCGTCCCTTTTCCCGACCCGCCGTTGCGTGATGAATTCGGATTGCCGGTCGCGATCTGGGCGTAAACGCCGTTCCCGTTTGCGCTCGCGGTGAGAGGGCAAACCAACAGCCCCTGTCCGGCCGAGCCGGCTGAGCAAGCAGAGCGCTGGCCCGGCCACATGCGACTGCCCTGCCGGGCGGTCCGGACGATTCACGCCGCCTTCTGTTTGGCCTGGATCAGCTTGCGCTCGATCAGGCATTCGGCGATCTGAATCGCATTGAGGGCCGCGCCCTTGCGCAGGTTGTCGGAGACGCACCAAAGCACCAGCCCGTTGTCAACGGTCGGGTCTTCACGAATACGGCTGATATAGGTCGCATTTTCGCCAACACATTCGTGCGGCGTGACGTAGCCGCCGGGCTCGTGCCTGTCGATAACGAGGCAACCCGGGGCGCTGCTCAGGATCGCACGCGCTTCGTCGGCCGAGATCGGCTTCTCGAACTCGATGTTGACGGCCTCCGAGTGGCCGATGAACACCGGCACTCTGACGCAGGTGGCAACAAGCTTGATTTTCGGGTCGAGGATTTTCTTTGTCTCGACCACCATCTTCCATTCTTCCTTGGTGAAGCCGTCGTCCATGAAGGCGTCGATTTGGGGGATCAGGTTGAAGGCGATGCGCTTGGGAAATCTCGTATTTTCGATCTCGCTGGCGGTAAACACCGCCCTCGTCTGGCCGAACAGCTCGTCCATCGCGTCCTTGCCGGCGCCGGAAACCGACTGGTAGGTGGCGACCACCACCCGGGTGATTCGCGCATGGTGGTGGAGCGGCTTGAGGGCGACCACCAGCTGGGCCGTCGAGCAGTTCGGATTGGCGATAATGCCCTTCTTCTGAAACCCCGCGACTGCGTCGGCGTTTACCTCGGGAACGATCAACGGCACATCGGGGTCCATCCGCCAACACGACGAATTATCGATGACGACCGCGCCTTGTGCAGCAATGCGCGGCGACCAGTCCTTTGACACTGCCGAGCCGGCCGACATCAGACAGATATCCACGTCGGAAAAATCGCAATGATCCAGAGCCTTAACCTTGAGGGTCCGGTCCCCGTAGGAGACCTCCACGCCGACGCTTTTGCGCGAGGCCAGGGGGACCAGTTCGTCGGCCGGGAAAGCGCGTTCAGCCAGTATGCTGAGCATTTCGCGGCCCACATTACCGGTGGCGCCAGCGACAGCGACCTTGAAACCCATATCGGTTCTCCAACCCATTGTGAAGCCCGCATAGGGCGGGTTGTCTTCGACCTGCCATCTCCCCGTGCGGCGGGTCAGAGAAAACCCGCCGCCGGCCGCTGCTACCTCCACCGCCCCCCTCCCCGCAAGTGGGAGACGACCGGGAGCCCCTGCGCTTCTAGTCGGGAGCGCCCGAGGATTCAACGACAGCGCTGCGCATCGGCTCCGCAGGAGCACCGACGGCCGCGCATGCGTGAGTTGCCGAATTGCAACACGCTGTCGCCGCCACCAAATAGTTTTATTCGTGCACTATCTTGGATATGGACTTGCAGCTAATGTCGGTCGTTCGTTCGTCCGCTAGCGGGGGATTGCACATGCAAACCAACAAGGTTTCGGCCATCACGGCGGCGGTCGTTGCCACTGCGGCGGTGCTGTTTGCGACAGCGCCGTCCCGAAGCCAGACGGCACCGCCGGCGCGCCCCGCTCCCGCCCCTCGTGCGGCGGTTGCCGCGCGTCCGCCTGCTCCGGCGCGTCCGCCCGCCACCGTGACGGTGCGCAAGCGGTCCTTTCTCGATCCGGGTACCGAGACCAAGACCCGCCGCGAGCATGACCTCGATTACGCCCAGCCGGATTTCGAATACGGGTACTCGCCGATGAGGAATTCCACGCTGTTCACCAATGGCCCCTCTCTGCCATTCACTCACGATCGCATGCCGTTCCCGACTTGTCTCGATTTGGCAGGGTTCTGCCAGTAGATGTCGCTCGGGCCGGGCAAGGGTCGACACCGGTGCCCTGTTTGGCGTGCCCCTGACCCTGCCGCACTGACGCTGCGGTAATGTCCCACTGGCGGAACTGGCGCGCATCATGCGCCATCAGGCCGCCAATCGATCGAGCTCGCGCACAACGGCGGTTCCCATTTCGGCGGTGCCGACCACCGTCATGCCCTCAGATTCGATGTCGGAAGTCCGCAAACCCGTAGCCAGCGCGGCCGCGATCGCCTGATCGACGAGATCGGCCGCCCGCGCCATTGCGAACGAATAGCGCAACGCCATGGCAAACGACGCCAGCATGGCGATCGGATTGGCGAGGCCCTTGCCGGCGATATCGGGAGCCGAGCCGTGCACCGGCTCGTAGAGGGCCCGGCGTTTGTGGGTCTTGGCGTCAATCTCGCCGAGCGAGGCGGATGGCAGCATGCCGAGCGAGCCGGTGAGCATTGCGGCGACATCCGACAGCACGTCGCCGAACAGATTGTCGGTGACGATGACGTCGAATTGCTTCGGCCAGCGGACCAGCTGCATGGCGCCGGCGTCCGCCAGCTGATGTTCGAGCTTTACATCCTTGAACTCGCGCGCGTGCACCTGATTGACGACCTCGTGCCACAGCACGCCTGTTTTCATCACGTTGCGCTTTTCCATGGAGGTGAGCTTGTTGCGCCGCGTGCGCGCAAGCTCGAAGCCGACCCGGGCGATGCGTTCGATCTCGTAGGTGTCGTAGACCTGCGTGTCGATGGCGCGTTTCTGGCCGTTGCCAAGGTCCGTTATGGTCTTGGGCTCCCCGAAATAGACGCCGCCGGTCAGCTCGCGGACGATGACGATGTCAAGGCCGTCAACCACCTCGCGCTTCAGGCTCGAGGAACAGGCCAAGGCCGGGTAGCAGATTGCCGGACGGAGGTTGGCGAACAGACCAAGCTCCTTGCGCAGCCTTAACAATCCGGCCTCGGGACGGGCCTCGTAGGCAACCCCATCCCAGTTGGGGCCGCCGACCGCCCCGAACATCACCGCGTCGGCCTCTAGCGCCTGCGCCATGGTGGTTTCGGTTATCGCAACCTGATGGACGTCGTAGGCGGCGCCGCCGACAAGGGCTTCCTCGGTCTCGAACTGCCCGAGCCCGCGGGCATTCATCCAGTCGATCAGCTTCTTCATCTCGGCCATGACCTCAGGGCCGATACCGTCGCCGGGAAGAAGGAGGAGCTTGTGGGTGGGCACGGCGCAGACCTCGCATGGCAGGGGTGGGGCGATTGATGACGGCGCGAATTGCTAAATGGCGGTCGCGCGCTTGGCAAGGCGGCAAGGCCGGTGCCGGTTCATGCCTCTTTAGCGCACGACACCCGGCAAAAGGTGCTTGCGATACTGGACGAAGCCGGAGCGCTCGGCGATACGGTCGTAGAGGTGCATCGCGGTCGCGTTCGTTTCGTGGGTCAGCCAGTAGACCCGCGCGCAGCCGTCACGGGAAGCCTCCGCATAAACGTGTTCGATCAGTTTACGGCCGATGCCCGAGCCGCGACGCGCCGGGGACACGAAAAGATCCTGAAGATAGCAATAGTCACCGGTGGTCCAGCAGGAACGGTGGCGGATGTGATGAACAAGGCCGACGGCGGCCGCCCCATTCCACGCGAGCGCCCCGGCAACCGGCTCGGCCGGATCGAGCAGCCGCGCCCAGGTCGAAGCCGAAACCTCCGGCGCGATATCGACTTCGTAGAAGGCCTGATAACCGAGCCACAGAGGAAGCCAGGCCGCGTGGTCCTCTGGCCGCAGCGCACGGATGCGGGTTTCGGGATTGTCCGGCACGTTCTCTCTCCCGCTTCGTTCTCCGGGCACACGCGGCGTTAACGCCGGTGAGGCCGCTCGCGAAGGTCGGCAGGAAAATAGCGGTGGCTGTGCCCAATAGGAAGCGGGGCGATCTAAATGCCGCTGAACCAGTTGTAACCGCGATCTTCCCAGTAGCCGCCGAGGTCCTTGTTCAAGACATGCATGCCGATCACGTATTTGGGGTTCTTGAATCCGAGCTTGGTCGGTATCCTGATCTTCATCGGGAAACCGTACTTGCGCGGGAGGATTTCGTTGTCGAACTTGAAGGTCATCTGGGTCTGCGGATGCAGCGCGGTCGGCATGTCGATCGTGTTGGAATAGCCCTCGGCACATTGGAACCAGACATATTTGGCCGTCAGGTCGGCGCCCACGCGCTTGAGGAAATCACGCAGCGGGGTGCCGGTCCACGATCCGATGGCGCTCCAGCCTTCGACGCAGACATGCCGGGTAATCTGTTTCTCCTGCGGCAATGCGTATAGCTCTTCAAGCGTCCACGGCTTCTTGTTGTCGACGAGCCCGCCGACCTCGAGCATGTAGGTTGCTTCGTCGATCTCCGGCGCGTCCTCCTCCGGATAGTAGCCGTTGAACGGGAACGGGCGCGTGATTGCGCTTTCCGGGTAGGTGGGGGCGAGCTTGTTGGGGTTGAAAATCAAGCCCTGAACGCGGTCGTTGAAGCGCGAAATCGCCAGTAAGGCCTTGGCGGCGCTCTCCTCGTCGATGATGTCGCACCCTGTCAACATGGTGATGGCGCCAAGGCTGGCGCCGCCGCGCAGGAACAGCCGGCGCGCCGGATCGGGAATGAGCTTCGCGGCATCTTTGATCAAAAGCTTGGGATCGACCCCTGGAATGCGTGTTTTAACCTTCATCCGAGTCTCCCCTTTCGCGATAGTCCCTCACCTGCAAGCAGGGGCCTTCAGCGGCCGACAATCATGGCGCGCAGGCTCTTCGGCACAAGAACCGAGAGCGTGATGTGGACCAGCAGGAAGCCGACGATCGTCGCCATCGCAAAAAAATGCACGAAGCGCGCCGCATCATATCCGCCGAATAGCGCCACCACCTCCTGCAGCTGCACCGGCTTCCAGATCGAGGCGCCTGACGCAGCCGCTACGGCCCCGGCCGCAATCACGCCTGCGTACAACAGCCGCTGCACGCCATTGTAGACCGAAAGATCGTCGTGAGAAAGCTTGCCCGTCAAGGCGGCGCTGAGATCGCGCATCACATCGCTTGCCCGGATCGGCAACAGCTTGCGCCGGAATCGCCCGGTCAGGATACCGAGCGCCACATAGACTACTCCGTTTGCCGCAAGGAGCCACATGGCGGCGAAGTGCCAGAGCAACGCCCCCGGAAGCCCGTCGAACGCGTCCCCGATGGTGATCGCGGGCGGAAACGTAAACGGGAAAAGCGGCGATGCGTTGTAAATGCGCCAGCCCGACGTGATCATCACGAACATGGCAATGACGTTGATCCAGTGGGTGATCCGAACCCAGGGCGGATGTATCGCGCTTGACGGCACCTTGGGAAGGTCCGTGAATTTGGCGTCTGCAGTCTGTGACGACATCTCGGGTCCTTAGATTCCGGATACCACCGGCCGCATCCAAATATCCAATGCATCGCGCGAACATGCTAAGGTCACATGGCCGGGGTTCGCGCACATTTGCAGCAATCCACCACGAGACATCATCATGATCAAGAACCATCCCGGCAATTACTTCGAGGATTTCCGCCTCGGCCAGGTGATCACCCACGCGACGCCGCGCACCGTCACGGCGGGCGACGTCGCGCTCTACACGGGGCTGTACGGGTCGCGGTTCGCGGTGCAGTCGTCAGATCAATTTGCCCGCGCGATCGGCTATCCACACGCTCCGCTCGACGACCTTCTGGTCTTTAACGTGGTGTTCGGCAAGACCGTCCCGGATATCTCTCTCAACGCCGTCGCCAACCTCGGCTATGCGAACTGCCGCTTTCTTGCGCCGGTGTTTCCCGGCGACACGCTCTCGGCAAAATCGGAAATCATCGGCCTCAACGAGAACTCGAACCGGAAAACCGGCGTCGTCTACGTCCGTTCGACCGGGTTCAATGCGGCCGGCGGCGCTGTGGTGGACTATATCCGCTGGGTGATGGTGCGAAAGCGGGACGAGGCCGCTCCGCCGCCCGGCAAAAGCGTACCTGCGTTGCCGGAGCGGGTTGCAGCCGGCGAGCTCGGCGCCGCCTGCCCGCCAGTCGCTGCCGCCGCATACGACCTCGCGCTCGCCGGCAGCTGTCGCAAGTTTGACGATTATGCGCCCGGCGAACGCATCGACCACGTGGACGGGATGACCGTGGAAGAAGCCGAGCACCAGCTCGCCACCCGCCTCTATCAGAATACTGCGAGGATTCATTTCAACCAATTCACCGAGGCAAAGGGGCGGTTCGGCCGCCGGCTGATCTATGGCGGGCA